>NZ_JBHWBP010000387.1:0-6964 GCF_042735575.1 Streptomyces sp. NPDC059564
ATGTGCTTGAGCAGGTAGAAGTCCCCGTCCCGCGGGACGGCGGTGAAGAAGTCCCCCGCCTCGGTACGCCAGCGGCCCGCGAGTTCGGGCTGGTCCAGCAGGTGCTCGGCCACCGTGGCGGGCTGGTCGAAGAGGACCCCGTGCAGGCCGGACCCGCGGCCGAGCACCGCCCGCAGCAGCCCGCCCCGGCCGCCGCCCACGTCGACCACCCGGGCACCCTCCGGGAACGCGTAGCTCTGCGCCACCAGTTCGTCGACCGGGCCGGACAGCGCCGCCATCCCGGCGTCGAAGACGGCCCGGTCGTCGGGGGACTTGAGGAGGTGCTCGAAGAAGGGCACGCCGTAGGACAGGTCGAAGGACGGCCGCCCGGTGCGCAGCGTCTCCGGCAGCTCGGCGGCCGACCGCCCGAACATCGGATCGGTGATCATGACCACCCCGGCGTGCTGCGAGTCCGGCACGTCGGTGCGCAGCGGCCGCCCGGCCTCCTCCAGTCGGAACGCGCCCCACTCGTCCTCGTGGAACAGCCCGCGGACCGCGAGCAGCCGCAGCACGCGCCGCAGGGCGGAGGCGTCGGTGCCGGTCCGGGCGGCGAGTTCCGCGGGCGTGCGCGGGCCGTCGGCGAGGTGGTCGGCGATCCGGTGGACGGCCACGGCCCGCAGCGCCGCGGAGTGGACGTGGCCGTACATCACGTCGTGCAGGGCGGACGGTGCGAAGGGGTCGGTGTGGTCGGTGTGATCTCCGGGGCTGGCCACAGTCGCGCTCCTGTCGTGTCAGGGGGTACCACACCGCCATGGTGGCCCGGGCGGTGTGCGCGCCGGGGCATTTTCGCCCGTGTCGCCCGCCGTCAAGTCGACTTCAGGGCACGAGGGCGCCGGCGTCGGCCCCGGTCGTCGACGCGGCCATCGCCCCGGCCTCGCGGGCGGCCAGGGCGCCGAGCCGGACGACGCGCTCGCGCGTCTCCTCGTCGATCGGGACGTAACTCACCAGCCGCGCCCCGGCCGCCGGGCCCAGCCAGAGGTTGGTGTGCTCCAGGTGCAGCATGCCCACGTGGGGGTTGAGGATGTACTTCGCCTTCCCGCCCGGTCCGACCACCTCGTGCCGCGCCCACACCTCACGGAACTCGGCCGACACCGATTCCAGCCGCGCCAGCAGCGCCTTCCAGGCCGGCTCGGCCAGGTGCTCGGCCATCGAGGCCCGGAACTTGGCCGCCATCGTCCGGTTCACCTCGGGCAGGTCGACGACGGCCGCCCGCCAGTCCGGATTCGTGAAGGCCAGCCACATGCAGTTGCGGTCCTCGGGGGCCAGCCGGTCCAGATCGCACAGCAGCCGCCCGTACGTGGTGTTGTACGCGAGGATGTCGTACCGGCTGTTCTGCACGCAGGACGGGATCGGGTCCAGCTGGTCGAGCATCGCGCGCAGCGCCGGGGTCACGTTCGGGCAGGGCGTGTGCTGCGCCGGATCGGTGCTGTCGGCCAGCGCGAACAGGTGCGCCCGCTCACTGGCGTCCAGCAGCAGGGCGCGCGCCAGGGCGTCCAGGACCTGCGGGGACACCTGGATCTCGCGGGCCTGCTCCAGCCAGGTGTACCAGGTGACGCCCACCGCCGACAGCTGCGCGACCTCCTCGCGGCGCAGTCCCGGAGTGCGCCTGCGGCGGCCGCGCACCAGCCCGACCTGCTCGGGGGCGATCCGCTCGCGGCGGCTGCGCAGGAAGTCGGCCAGCTCGTGCCGGCGTACGTCGCTCTCGGGGGCCACAGTGGTCATGACACCAGGGTGCCGCACACGCCATCCGGGTGCCAGGTACTGCCAGTACCAGGATGAAGAGACTCTGGTACCAGAGTGGGCGCCGGAGGATCGTCCTCTGTGTGAGCGAAACGACCGTACGCACCCACCCCTCATCCCCCTCCTCCCCCCGGACCGACCCGGCGACCCCGGGCGCCGGGCCGGGAGCGGCCCTGCGCCCGCTGGGACTGTTCACCGTGCTGCTGGGCGCGGCCCTCCCGCTGATCGACTTCTTCATCGTGAACGTGGCGCTGCCCGCCATCGACAGCGACCTCGCCGCCGGGCCCGCCATGCTGGAACTGATCGTCGGCGGCTACGGGGTCGCCTACGCGGTGCTCCTCGTACTCGGCGGCCGCCTCGGCGACACGGCCGGACGGCGCAGACTCTTCCTGATCGGCATGGCCGCCTTCGGCCTCACCTCGCTCGCCTGCGGCCTGGCCCCCACCGCCTGGACGCTGGTCGGCGCCCGGGTGGCGCAGGGTGCGGCCGCGGCGCTGATGCTGCCGCAGGTCCTCGCCACCATCCAGGCCACCACGCAGGGCCCGCGCCGGGCCCGGGCGATGAGCCTCTACGGAGCCACCGCCGGGCTGTCCATGGTCACCGGGCAGATACTCGGCGGCGTACTGGTCGCCGCCGACGTCGCGGGCACCGGGTGGCGCTCGGTGTTCCTGGTGAACGTCCCCGTCGTCATCCTCGGGCTCGTGCTCGCCGTCCGGGCCGTCCCCGAGACCCGTTCCGAGCGCCCGGCCTCCGTCGACGTACCGGGCACGCTGCTGCTCGCGCTGTCGCTGGTCTCCCTGCTGCTGCCGCTGACCGAGGGCCGGGCGACCGGCTGGCCGCTGTGGACGTGGCTGTCCCTCGGGGTGTTCCCGTTCGCGGCCGCCGCCTTCTACCTGACCGAGCGCCGCGCCGACCGGCTGGGCCGGACCCCGCTCGTGCCGCCGAGCCTGCTGCGCCTGGAATCCCTGAAGCGCGGCCTGGTGATGATGGTGCCGTTCTCGATCGGCTTCAGCGGCTTCATGTTCGTGGTCGCGGTCGCGCTCCAGCAGGGCCTGCGGATGGGGCCGGTGGCCGCGGGGCTGGCGCTGGTGCCGATGGCCGTCGCCTTCTTCGCCGCCTCCCTCGCCGGGCCCAGGCTGGTCGGCCGCTTCGGCAGCCGGGTCGTCACCGCGGGCGGCCTGATCCAGGGCCTGGGCATCCTGCTGCTCCTGCTGACCGTCCGGAGCGGCTGGCCGGACCTCGGGCTCGCCGACCTCGCCCCGGGCGTCGCGGTCGCCGGCCTCGGCCAGGGCCTGCAGCTGCCCGTGCTGATGCGGCTGATGCTGTCGGACGTACCGGCCGACCGGGCCGGGGTGGGCAGCGGCGTCATGGTCACCACCCAGCAGTCGGCGCTCGCCCTGGGCGTCGCGACCCTCGGCAGCCTCTTCCTCGCGCTGGCTCCGACGGCGGGGATGGGGACGGCCCTCGGTGTGACCCTGCTCGTCCAGCTCGGCATGATCGTCCTGACGGTGCTGCTCAGCCTGCGGCTGCCGCGCCTCATGCGGTGAGGCCCACGGGGAAAACCGGGTTTCCCCCTGGGAGCGGGGCCCGCGGTGTTAGCGTCGCGCCCATGTCCAAGATCGAGATAGACGCGGTGACCGCCGAGTTCTTCGCCGCCTTCGACAACCGGGGTGACAAGCCCGCCGACGTGGCCCGGCTGCGCCGGCTGGTCCTTCCCGGCGGCGTGATCGTCAAGACCGGGCCGGATTTCACGGCCTACACCCTGGAGGAGTTCATCGAGCCCCGCGAGCGGCTGCTGAACGACGGCCGGCTCGTCGGGTTCAGCGAGTGGGAGACCTCCGAACGGACCGAGATCGAGGGCGACATCGCGTCCCGCTTCGGCGAGTACCGCAAGTCCGGGACCCTGGACGGCGAACCGTTCGAGGGCGGCGGGACCAAGACGATCCAGTTCGTCCGGACCCCGCAGGGGTGGAGGATCGCCGCCTTCTCCTGGTACGATCGGCCCTGACCGGCGCCGCCCCGTCGCCCCCGACGCTCTCAGCCCGTCGGCGAGGACGCCTCCGCGCGCCCGACGAGGTCGGTGATCAGCGTGGCGATCTCCGGCCACAGCGCGCGCGGCAGGTCGTGTCCCATCCCCTCGAAGGTCACCGACTTGGCGCCGGGTACGGCCTCGGCGGTGGCCCGCCCGCCGCTGACGTCGCACATCGGGTCGTCGGAGCCGTGGATGACCAGGGTGGGCACGTCCACCGAGGCAAGCCGCACCGTCCGGTCCCCGGAGGCGAGCGAGGCCACGGCCTGGCGGGCGATGCCGAGCGGATCGTAGCCCCGGTCGTAGGAGCGCCGGGCCCGGTCGCGGGCCGCGGCCTCGTCGAAGGGGAAGCCCGGGGACCCGAGGACCCGTACGGTCCGCACCATCCGCTCGACCACGTCGTCGCGTTCCGTCGCGACCGGTCCCGCCAGCGCGCCGAGCGCCTCGGGCTTCGGCTGCCCGACGCGGGGATCTCCCGTCGAGGACATCATGGACGTCAGCGACCGCGCCCGGCGCGGGTGTTCGAGCGCGATCGTCTGCGCGATGGCGCCGCCCATCGACATGCCGACGACGTGCGCGCCGTCGATCCCCAGCGCGTCGAGCAGGCCGACGCTGTCGGCCGCCATGTCGGACAGGGTGTACGACGCCGAGGACACGTCCCCGGCGACCGCCGCCCGGACGTCCGGCACGGGCGCGTCCGGGAAGTGCGTGGACCGGCCGACATCGCGGTTGTCGAACCGGATCACCTGCACCCCGCGCGAGGTGAGCTCCGTACAGAACCCCTCCGGCCAGCCCAGCATCTGCACGGCGAGGCCCATGATCAGCAGCACGGCCGGATCGCGCGGATCGCCGAAGCGCTCGTACGCCACCTCGATGCCCGACGGGCCCACCCCGGACGCCTTCTGTTCGTTCATGGGCCCACCATAGGGCGGAGCGGGGCGGCCCTGGCCGAAGACGGCCCCCGGCGGCGCGCGCGTACGGTACGGTCCGCGGCATGCTCGCCGGACTGCGTACGCCAGCGCCCCGGGGGTGGAGCCGCTGGCTCGTTCCGCCCGCCGCCCTCTCCATCCACCTCTCCATCGGCCAGGCCTATGCCTGGAGCGTCTTCAAACCGCCCCTGGAGTCCTCGCTCGGGCTGTCCGGAACGGCGTCGGCGCTGCCGTTCCAGCTGGCGATCGTGATGCTGGGACTGTCCGCCGCGTTCTGCGGCACGCTGGTGGAACGCAACGGTCCGCGCTGGGCCATGACCGTGTCGGCCCTCTGCTTCTCGTCCGGGTTCGCCGTGGCCGCGCTCGGCGCCGCGACCCGCCAGTACTGGCTCGTCGTGCTCGGCTACGGGCTCCTCGGCGGGATCGGCCTCGGCATCGGCTACATCTCGCCGGTGTCCACCCTCATCAAGTGGTTCGCCGACCGCCCGGGCATGGCGACCGGGATCGCCATCATGGGCTTCGGCGGCGGCGCGCTGATCGCCGCGCCCCTGTCGACGCGGCTGCTGGCGTCCTTCGGCACCGGCTCCACGGGGATCGCGAAGACCTTCCTGGTCATGGGCATCGGGTACGCCGTCTTCATGACCTTCGGCGTCCTGCTGGTGCGGCTGCCCCCGCCCGGCTGGGCGCCGCCCGGAACGCCCCCGTCCGCCGCGAGCGGGGGCCTGGTGAGCGGCGCGCGGGTCTCGGCCCGCAACGCCCTGCGCACCCCGCAGTTCTGGTGCCTGTGGGTGGTGCTGTGCGCGAACGTCACCGCGGGCATCGGCATCCTGGAGAAGGCCGCCCCGATGATCGTCGACTTCTTCGCCGGCACCGCGACTCCGGTCGCCGCGAGCGCCGCGGCCGGTTTCGTCGGGCTGCTCTCGCTCGCCAACATGCTGGGCCGCATCCTGTGGTCCTCCGCCTCCGACTTCGTGGGCCGGCAGCGGATCTACCGGGTCTACCTGGGCGTCGGCGCGCTGATGTACCTCGTCATCGCGCTGGCCGGGAGCTCCTCCAAGGCCCTGTTCATCGGCTGCGCCGCCGTCATCCTCTCCTTCTACGGCGGGGGCTTCGCCACGATCCCCGCCTACCTCAAGGACCTGTTCGGGGGCTTCCAGGTCGGCGCGATCCACGGCCGGCTGCTGACCGCCTGGTCGCTGGCCGGGGTCCTCGGGCCGCTGATCGTCAACGCCGTGGCGGACGACCGGAAGGCCGCGGGGCACACGGGCACCGCCCTCTACAGCACCTCCTTCTTCATCATGATCGGGCTGCTGGTCATCGGGTTCGCCGCCAACGAGCTCGTACGGCCCGTGCATCCGCGCCACCACGAACCGCCGGCCGTCGCGCCGGCGCCGGACACCGTCCCGAAGGAGGAAGCGGCCCCGTGACCACCCGCCGCCGTGTCCTGCTCGTCGCCGCCTGGCTGTGGGTGGGCGTGCCGTTCGCCTACGGAATCCACGAACTCGGTGTGAAAATGAGCCAGTTGTTCAGCGGCTGACGGGGATCAGGGCGGCCGTTTCCGTGCCGATCCCGCTCCGGTACCGCGCCGATTCTGCGCGACCGTGCTCGATTCGGCGCCGTTCCGAGCATCTATTGACATGTACGCGACGCTTGCGCTGCACTGGTGGCCCCTTCCCTCTGCGGCCCCACACGGCTGGAGGCAGCCATGCGTCTGCTCGGATCACTGGTCGCCGCCGCCTGCGCGGTGACCCTGCTGACGGCTCCCGGCGCCGCCGCCGCACCGGGCGCGCCACCCGCCCGCGCGGCCGCCGCCGCGGCGCCGCAGACCGTCCCCGCGCTGCGCCAGTGGACCCCGTCCACCGGCGGCGCGTACGCCTTCACCGCCACCACCCGGATCGTCGTCGACCCCGCCGCCGCCGACCGGCTCTCCGACGAGGCGGCCACCTTCGCCGAGGACCTCACGGCCCTAACCGGGCGCGGCGTCCCCGTCGTCACCGGCAGCCCGGCCGCCGGTGACATCGGCCTCGGCCTCGGCGACCCCACCCTGCCGGCCGAGGGCTACCGGATGACCGTCGGCGCCACCCTCACCCTCCAGGCCGCCACCGACACCGGCGCCTTCAACGGCACCCGCAGCGTCCTCCAACTGCTCCACCAGTCACCTAGACACATCAGTAGCTGCCGACGACGGAGCTCGTGTATATCACGGTGGTCGCCGTCGCATTAAGTA
>NZ_JBHWBP010000388.1:0-6818 GCF_042735575.1 Streptomyces sp. NPDC059564
GGTACCGAGGCCGCGCTCGCGCCCGGGAGCCGCAGGAGCTCCAGATCCGTCTTGATCATTACGGGGTCCCTGGTGCCGGGTCCGGCGCGGCCGGGTCGGCCAGGGCGAACACGTCGGCTCCTGTCTCGGCGCGCCAGACCACTTCCTCGTGGTGCGGAAGAAGGGCTCGCCCCCGCCCAGCGGCATGAGCTGGGTCTCCCCGCCGGAGATGTTGTGGCGGCGCGTGACAGCGACGATGCCGAACTGGTGGCCGTCCCGGTGCGGTCCCTCCGGTGCCGCAACACCCTCCACCTCAGGGGTGGAAACGACCCGGCACTGGTGGATGTTGAGCTGCCAGGCGGTGTCCTTGTCGAGGCCCATGGCTTCGGCGCCGGCCGCGATGAGCGGGGTGGGGTCGGTGGTCAGCGGCTCCAGCGTGCGCAGCCGGCCGCCGACGAGGTCGTTGTACTGGCGCGGCTGCGCGAAGTGGCGGTGCGGCAGCAGTTCCAGCGTCCACCGGTCCTCGTGGACCAGGCGGAACTGGGAGAAGCGGCGGTAGCGCTGCGTCGAGCCGGTGTACGGGTCGAGCGGCAGGTTCTCGAACTCGGCCAGGCTGTACTCGTCCAGCGGCGGAGTGTCCATCACCGCGTATCCCTTGTCGCCAAGACTCATGTGATCCCCCAACGTCTGCAGCTCAGAGCTATGCGCTCTGGGCATCGAAGCAACGTCGCAGAGACTAAGGGTTGTCCCGTAAATGATCTTCCGACCGGTCGGGACGCGCTCGGCCTCAGGGAGGACGGGCTCGTCTAACCGGCGAGGGTGAGGTTGTGCAGGCGGGCGATGCCGAGCATGGCGTGGTGAACGCCCTCGCCGCGTAGGCGGCAGTCGCGCAGGATCTTGTAGGTCTTCATGCGGGCGAAGGCGTGCTCGACGCGGGCCCGGACTTGCTTGTGGGACTTGTTGTGCTCCTGTTTCCAGGCGGACAGTTCCTCGCCCTTGCGGCGGCGGTGCGGCATCACCAGCCCGGTGCCCGGATAGCCGCCGTCGGCGATGGTCGTGGTGTTGCCGACAGCGGCTTTGGCGCCGGACTCCACCCAGGCCCGGCAGTCGTTGCGGTTACCCGGCAGCGGTCGGCCGATCACCACGACCAAGCGGGTGTCGGCGTCGATGACTATCTGGTGGTTGGTGGAGTAGCGGTAGTTCTTCGACTGCTCGGCGACCTTGTGATCGCGGGTGGGCACCAGGGTGCCGTCCACGATCAGCACAGCGTCCTTGGCGAACCGCCGGCGGGGGCTGCAGAGCGAGCTTCGGCCCGAGGTGGTCGATCACCCGGTCAGCGGCCGACTTCGACACCCCGAACAGCGGGGCCAGTTGTCGCATGGTGAGGTTGGTCCGCCAATACGCGGCGACCAGCAGCAGCCGGTCTTCCAGCGACAGCTTCCACGGTCGGCCCCGGCCGCCGACGTCGGCACCTGCGTTCCGCAGTTGAGTCACCAACTTGCCGAAGGTGCCGGGGCTCAGCCCGGTGAACGGGGATATCCAAGACGGCTCCGACGCCGTGATCACACCAGCCACGGCGAGATCATTCCACTGCCGGCCTGCTGGCCGGGTCTTGCCCACACCATGGAAACCAGGCGACCGGGCCAGGCGCATCGTCCAGGATGGCCCCATGAGCCAAGATTTGGTGACGTTCCTCCACGTACGGCTGGATGAGGAGGCCGACCTGGCCCGACGCTGCGACGGTGACGGCTGCGGGGAGTGGACCGCTCACGGGCAGACGGTCGACTTCGGCCAAGAAGAACTCTCCAGCTTCCGTCCCACGATCGCCCTACACGTCGCGCTGCACGACCCGGGTCGCGTCCTGCGGGAGGTCGAGGCCAAGCGACGCTTGCTCGCCCGCCATGTGCTCAGTCCTGCCACGGGTGACCCCGAACTACCGTGGGACAACCGCGATGACTGCCAGTACGACGGCGAGACCTGGCCATGTGATGACCTGCTCGACCTCGCGTCACCTTACGCCGATCACCCTGACTACCCCCGACGCCCCTGAGGCGGAGATCGTTTACGGGACAGCCCTTAGGCAGGTGTATGACACACCGACAACTTCTTGATCATCAAGCGAACACTGGGTGAACTCGACATCTTGTCGAATGGACAGCGGGGCGCTTTGCCGGCAATGGAGGCAAGTTCCTGCACACGAGCGCAATTTGACGTGACGTCAGGGTAGTGGCCTGAATCCTATCAACCGATGTGACGGGAAACCGACGACTCTTCGACTCCCCCGCCGCAGGTCGTAGTGATGGCGCAGGCGACGCGCGGCAGTCGGCTGAAACCTGGTCGATCTCGCACTTGCGCCTGAACACCGTCGGGGGCACGGCGGAGCCGGCGGACAACACGGCCGCTATGGGCGTCCGAGGAGTTGGCTGCCGGCCGTGTTGTCGGTGCGGGCGGTGAAGTAGTCGGTGAAGGCCTGGACGAATTCGTCTTCGGTGATGCGGCCGTCTCCGTCCTGGTCGAGCTGGCGGAAGCCGTGGTTGAGTTCGGCGGTGTGGACCCGGGAGCCGCCGAAGACCGTTCGGTACTCGTCGGCGCACAGGTGTCCGCTGCCGTCGGTGTCCGCAGCGTGGAAGATCGCCCGCACCACGACATGCAGTCCCTGCTCGAGATACGCCGGCCCGGCATCGATCCCGGTGAGCATGGCGGTGACGAACTCCTCGCAGGTCACCTGTCCGTCGTCGTCGGCATCCATGCCGGTCCGCAGATGCTGCCACCAGGTCTCGAAGGCGGCATAGGCGCGGGCTTCGCGCTCAGGGGCGAGTTCGAGCGGCCAGCAGATGTTGTGCGCCATGGCCTGCAGATCGGCCGAGGTGATGTGGCCGTCGCCGGTCTGGTCCAGGACCTGGCGGAAGAAGGTACGCAGACGCTCCGGGCGTGGACCTCCACCCTTGCGGCGACGTGGCGCGGGAAGCCGGACAGCAGGGCTTGCCTCCGGCGGGGAAGAGTGGCCGGTGGAGGCGGTGGGGGGCTGTGGAGTCGAGGGGATGCCCGCCAGGGGGGTGCGGTAGCGGCGGTGCTCGGGCAGCGTATTCATCAGCACGCGCATACCGCGGTGCAGGATGAAGGACAGCAGGGCCGCTCGACGGGTGCGGGGCAAGCTGAAGCGCTCGCGGAAGGCTTCCGGCAGGTCCGCGATGGTCAGCGCACCGATCACGTGGGCAGCCACCGTGCGCACAAGCGGCCAGGCCGGCTTCAGATGGCCGAGGCGGCGGGGTGCGGGCGCTTCACGAAGCATGTCGAACAGCAGGTAGCGGACGGGTTCGCTGTACTCGAGGCGCTCGCGGATCGTTCGGTCCATGTACGCGGGCACGTCCGCGGCCGTGGCCGGGAGCAGGTCGTCGGGCAGGCCGAACTCCGAACACACCGCACGGAATTCTCCGTACATCTGATCCAGTTCAGACGGCGCCAGCGGGCGTCCTGACAGCTCCCGCATCGCCGTCATGCACTCGTACAGCGTGACCAGCACCCACACCCGCACCGCCGGGTCCGCCGCCGTGAACGGCCTGCCCTGCTCGTCGGTCCCGGCCAGACGGCGGTGCGTGCGCTCCAGCCGGGCGACCTCACGGCGCAGCCCTTCACGGTCGGAGAAGAACAGCCGCTTCCCGCTGTCCATGGTGTGCTCGATGCGCCGCCACGGGTGCGCCCGGTACGTGGAGAAGCCGGCCATGCCGGCGGCGACCGCCGGATCCGCGCACTGCAGTACCAGCAGCCGCCACGCCACCAACCCGATCCGCCACTCCCCCAGCGTGCGGCGCAGCAGCGAATCAGGACCAGGAAGATCGGCGGTAGCCAAGGGGACGTCTCCTCAAGCACGTGCACAGGAATGAACAGGGACGCCCGAAGCGATCATCCGGCTATCCGTCCAGCCCAACGGCCCCACCGCGATCCCGGAGCGGCCAGACTCCGGGATTCACCCATCTGGCCCATCCCGGCGAAGTCTTGGGGCCGTTTGACCAGTGCTCTCACCTACAGCCGTTCGACAGCTCCAGCGCGCTCGGCACCGTCCGCAGCTGTCGCGGCGGGGTGCTGCGCCGGTGCTCGCCGCACGCGACTGCATCCTTTGGCCTACCGCGTTTTCGGTCCTGCGGAGGACACATGTGCGGCACCGCCGCGAGAGGGTTGATCCGTGCGAACAACCATCGGATACACCCTCGAAAGCATCGGCTACGTCATAGGAGCCCAGGGGCTCATCAGCTTCGCTTCCCAGGCCCTCTTCGGCACGGAGTGGGGCTGGATGCACAAGATCGTCGACCTTCCGTCCCCCGCTTACCTCGGCATCCTCGCCGTGGGGCTGGCACTCATCGTCGGCGGGGTGAAGACGCGGAAGGCACCTGAGCGCCAGGAGGTCGCCTGACCGGCGGGCCCTTCAGCCCGCGACTCCCCTTTCGGAGTCGTAGCGGTCGAGGCCCGCAGGCGGCTTCGCCCTCCCTGAGGTGTACGAGCCTGACGCGCGGGTCAGTCCGGCCGGTGGTGGGTGTGGGCCTCGGCGGTGGCCTTCAGGTCGCTCAGCCATGTTTCGAGTCCTTGGCGGAGGATGGCGGTCGCGGTGGGGACGTCGGCGTCGACCTGAGGGCCGGTATGGGTCTCCTCGGTACTCACCCGGACTCCGTCGCGGGTCTCGGTGAACTTCCACACGTGGACGCCGTCGATGTGCAGCCCCTCGCCGCTCGCGGGGCCCGTCCAGCGGATGCAGGAGTGACGGCCGAGCTGTTCGACGGTCGAGGTGATCTCCAGGCTGGTGGCCGGAGTCGGGTTGGGGGGCACCGGGGTTGTCCACCGGAAGGCCGAACCCTGCCGGAGGGGGCCGCGGTCGAGGCGTTCCGCGGTCGTCACGGGAGCCTGCCAGGACGGCCAGCGCTCGACGTCGGTCTGCAGGTTCCAGACCGTGCGCAGCGGCGCGTCGACGAGGATCTCGGCACGGTGCCGGACGCGGGCGTCGGCGTCGACGCCGGCCCCCTGGCAGGTGAGGGACCTGGCGGGGCGGGGGCCGGGATCGGCAGCCGCCCCGGCGGGTACCGCGGTGGCGGCGAGGAGGCCGACGACGAGCGGGATCGTGAACAGGGCGGCGTGGATGCCGGTGCTGCTGCGGGTGCCGGACATGGAGTTCCCCTTTGCTGTTCGGTGGGTGGGACCTACCGGGCGACAGGGCCTCAATCGATAGTGAGAGGCTATAACTCCATCTATGCGAAGGGCAATAGGTTTCGTGACACCTTCTAACCGTTCTGGGCGGGTCAGCTGGGGTGAAGCCACCGATCGGCCTGCGGTCGCTCCGGAGCCCGGGCGTATGGTCACCCCTTCCAGGCGCGCACCACCCTGTGGCCCTCGACCTCGAAGTTCAGCCTGCCTTCTAGGTGTTCCATGGTCAGGATCGTGCCGGGCGGGACCATGCGCAGAGTCGTCCAGCCGTTGCGGCGTGCCTGGAGTTCGGCCTCGTCGGCGTCAAGACCTACGTAACGCGCCGGATCGTCACCGGGGGTGGGCGAGGAAGCAGGAGCAGTCATGCCCTTCGCCTGCCCCGCCGCCGCGCCGCGCAAGCCCCCCGGGGGCGGTGGCGGCCGACCGTGCGCAATCGGCCCGCCGGTTGACGCGGCAACGGTGCCCGGGGTGGAGGACCAGTGGAGCTTGTCGTGAGCGGGGCTTGAGGCCGGTGGGCCCGCCTGTTGAGGTGTCGGTTCCTGGGTAAGGCCCCGGAATGAGCTACGTACGCCCCAGCGAGGGGTACTCCCGCGACAGCCGTTACATCACCACCCGGATCACCGCTGACGGACGCGACGGTTTCCCGGTGGAGCCCGGTCGCTACCGTCTCGTGGTGAGCCGAGCCTGCCCCTGGGCACACCGCGCGATCATCGTCCGGCGGCTCCTCGGGCTGGAGAAGGCCCTGCCCATGGCCGTTGCCGGGCCGACGCACGACGTCCGCAGCTGGACCTTCGACCTCGACCCGGAGGGCCGCGACCCGGTACTGGGGATGGAGCGGCTCCAGGAGGCGTACTTCGCCCTCGACCCCGACTACGACCGGGGCATCACCGTGCCCGCGATCGTGGACGTGCCGAGCGGCGAGGTCGTCACCAACAACTACCCGCAGATCACCATCGACATGTCGCTGGAGTGGACGGCGTACCAGCGTGCCGGGGCGCCGGCGCTGTACCCGGCCGAGCTGCGGCCCGAGATCGACGCGGTCAACGAAGAGGTCTACACGGACGTGAACGACGGTGTCTACCGCACCGGGTTCGCCAAGTCGCAGGAGGCGTACACCCAGGCGTACGAGCGTCTCTTCGCCCGCCTCGACCGGCTCTCCGAGCGGCTGGAGCGGTCCCGCTACCTCGTCGGCGACACGATCACCGAAGCGGACGTGCGGCTGTTCACCTCGCTCGTGCGCTTCGACTCCGTCTATCACGGCCACTTCAAGTGCAACCGGCAGAAGCTCTCGGAGATGCCGGTGCTGTGGGCGTACGCCCGGGACCTGTTCCAGACGCCCGGCTTCGGGGACACGGTCGACTTCGACCACATCAAGAAGCACTTCTACGTGGTCCACAGCCACATCAACCCGTCCGGGATAGTTCCCGTCGGCCCCGACCCGTCGGGCTGGCTCGAACCGCACGGCCGGGCGGCACTGGGCGGGCGCCCGTTCGGGGACGGCACCCCGCCCGGGCCTCCCGCCCCCGCCGAGACCTTCCCGCCTCACGACGCTCCGTCGCACCCCTGATACGGCGTCCGGCCTGGGCGGTCTCGACGCGGAACGCCGCCGGATCGGGGCCCTGACACGAGAGCGCGGGCCGCCACCC
>NZ_JBHWBP010000389.1:0-6815 GCF_042735575.1 Streptomyces sp. NPDC059564
CGGCAGGCTGGATTGCGCGGAGCTCAATTCCAGCCTCGCCGGCGTTTGAGGCGCGGGGTCTGGGGCGGAGCCCCAGAAACGGCTCAGCGGACTGGGTGGCCCGCTTCGCGGAGGGCGGCCTTGACCTCGGAGATCCTCAGGTCGCCGAAGTGGAACACCGAGGCCGCCAGCACCGCATCGGCCCCCGCCGCGATGGCCGGCGGAAAGTGCTCCAGCACACCGGCCCCGCCGGAGGCGATCACCGGCACCGTCACGTGCTTGCGTACGGCCGCGATCATCTCGGTGTCGTAGCCGTCCTTCGTGCCGTCGGCGTCCATCGAGTTCAGCAGGATCTCCCCGGCGCCCAGCTCGGCCGCCCGGTGCGCCCACTCGACCGCGTCGATGCCCGTGCCCTGCCGGCCGCCGTGCGTGGTGACCTCGAAGGACCCCGAGGCGGTGCGGCGCGCGTCGACCGACAGCACCAGCACCTGCCGCCCGAAGCGCTCCGCGATCTCCTGGATCAGCTCGGGGCGGGCGATGGCGGCGGTGTTGACGCCGACCTTGTCCGCGCCGGCCCGCAGCAGCTTGTCGACGTCGTCCGCCGTGCGGACGCCACCGCCCACGGTCAGCGGGATGAACACCTGCTCTGCGGTCCGCCGCACCACGTCGTACGTGGTCTCGCGGTTGCCGGAGGAGGCGGTGATGTCGAGGAAGGTCAGCTCGTCGGCGCCCTCGGCGTCGTAGAGCTTGGCCATCTCCACCGGGTCGCCGGCGTCCCGCAGGTTCTGGAAGTTGACGCCCTTGACGACGCGGCCGTTGTCCACGTCGAGGCAGGGGATCACGCGTACGGCGAGGCTCATCCGGACACCGCCTTGTACGCCTCGACCTCCACCTCGACGACCATGGACGGGTCGACGAAGCCGGAGACGATGATCATGGAAGCTGCGGGGCGGACGGCGTCGAACAGCTCCTTGTGCGCGCGGCCCACCTCCTCGACGTCCCGGGCGTGCGTGAGGTACATCCGGGTGCGGACCACGTCCTCGGGGCCGAGGCCCGCCTGGGCGAGGGCCTTGAAGGCGACGCCGAAGGCCGTCATCGTCTGGTCGTACGGGCCTCCGCCGTCGGCCGCGGTGCAGCCGGAGACGAGGACGAGCCCGTTCGGGAGCTGGACGGCCCGCGAGTAGCCGATGACGTCCTCGTAGGCGCCGCCGGAGGAGATGCGGCGCACCGCTTCGGGGGAACTGCTCATGCGGAGACCACCTTCAGGGCTTCTTCCAGGGTGAAGGCCTTGGCGTACAGGGCCTTGCCGACGATCGCGCCCTCGACGCCCTGCGGGACGAGCGCGGAGAGCGCGCGCAGGTCGTCCAGGGAGGAGATGCCGCCGGAAGCGACGACGGGCCGGTCGGTGGCGGCGCAGACGTTCTTCAGCAGCTCCAGGTTGGGGCCGGTCAGCGTGCCGTCCTTGCCGATGTCGGTGACGACGTAGCGGGCGCAGCCCTCGGAGTCCAGGCGGGCGAGGGTCTCGTAGAGGTCGCCGCCCTCGCTGGTCCAGCCGCGGCCCTTGAGGGTGGTGCCGCGCACGTCGAGGCCGATGGCGATCTTGTCGCCGTGCTCGGCGATGGCCCTGGCGGCCCACTCGGGGGTCTCCAGGGCGGCGGTGCCGAGGTTGACGCGGGTGCAGCCGGTGGCGAGGGCCGCGGCGAGCGAGGCGTCGTCGCGGATGCCGCCGGACAGCTCGACCTTGATGTCCATCGCACGGGTGATCTCGGCGACCAGGGCGCGGTTGTCACCCGTGCCGAAGGCGGCGTCGAGGTCGACGAGGTGCAGCCACTCGGCGCCGGAGCGCTGCCAGGCGAGGGCCGCCTCCAGCGGGGAACCGTAGGAGGTCTCGCTGCCGGAGACGCCGTGCACGAGCCGGACGGCCTGGCCGTCGCGGACGTCGACCGCGGGGAGGAGCTCAAGCGTCTTCATCAGAGGGTCTCGATCCAGTTGGTGAGCAGCTGGGCGCCGGTGTCCCCGGACTTCTCGGGGTGGAACTGGGTGGCCCACAGGGCCCGGTTCTCCACCGCCGCGACGAAGGGCTCGCCGTGGGTGGCCCAGGTGACCCTGGGCGCGCGGATGGCCGGGTTGGTGACCTCCAGGTTCCATTCGTGCGCCGCGTAGGAGTGCACGAAGTAGAAGCGGGCGTCGGCGTCGAGGCCGGCGAAGGCCTGGCTGTCGGCGGGCGCGTCCACGGTGTTCCAGCCCATGTGGGGGACGACGGGGGCCTTGAGCGGGCCGACCGTGCCGGGCCACTCGTCGAGGCCCTCGGTCTCGACGCCGTGCTCGATGCCCCGCTCGAAGAGGATCTGCATGCCGACGCAGATGCCCATGACGGGGCGGCCGCCGGAGAGCCTGCGGCCGATGATCCAGTCGCCGCGGGCTTCCTTCAGACCCCGCATGCAGGCGGAGAAGGCGCCGACGCCGGGGACGAGGAGCCCGTCGGCGTCCATGGCCTTGTCGTAGTCGCGGGTGATCTCCACGTCCGCGCCGACACGGGCGAGGGCCCGCTCGGCGGACCGGACGTTGCCGAAGCCGTAGTCGAAGACGACGACCGTCTTCTTTGCTGCGCTCATTCCCAGATTCCTTGGATCCGCAGGACTCCGGCCGCGAGGCACATGACGGAGCCGATGGCGAGCAGGATGATGACCGACTTGGGCATCTTCTGCTTCTGGAAGGAGTAGACGCCGCCGGCCAGGAACAGGCCGAGGACGATCAGGATGGTGTTGAGGCCGTTCACGGTTAGAGGGCGCCCTTCGTGGAGGGCAGGATGCCGGCCGCGCGCGGGTCGAACTCGGCGGCGTAGCGCAGGGCCCGGGCGAGGGCCTTGAACTGGCACTCCACGATGTGGTGGGCGTTGCGGCCGTACGGGACGTGGATGTGCAGGGCGATCTGGGCCTGCGCGACGAAGGACTCGAAGATGTGCCGGGTCATCGTCGTGTCGTACTCGCCGATCATCGGCGCCATGTTCTCGGGCTCGGTGTGCACGAGGTAGGGGCGGCCGGAGAGGTCGACGGTCACCTGGGCGAGGGACTCGTCCAGCGGGACGGTGCAGTTGCCGAAGCGGTAGATGCCCACCTTGTCGCCGAGGGCCTGCTTGAAGGCGGCGCCCAGCGCGAGGGCGGTGTCCTCGATGGTGTGGTGGCTGTCGATGTGCAGGTCGCCGTCGGTCTTGACGGTGAGGTCGAAGAGCCCGTGGCGGCCGAGCTGGTCGAGCATGTGGTCGTAGAAGCCCACGCCGGTCGAGACGTCGACCTTGCCGGTGCCGTCGAGGTTTATCTCGACGAGGACCGAGGTCTCCTTCGTGGTGCGTTCGACCCGTCCGATGCGGCTCATGCCTGCTGCTCCTTCTTCAGTGCGCGAACCGCTTCCAGGAACGCGTCGTTCTCGGCGGGGGTGCCGGCGGTGACCCGCAGCCGGCCCGGTACGCCGTTGTCCCGGACCAGGACGCCCTGGTCGAGGATCTTCTGCCAGGCGGTGTGCGAGTCCTCGAACTTCCCGAACTGGATGAAGTTCGCGTCGGACTCGGTGACCTCGTAGCCGAGGGCCCGCAGCTCGATGACGAGGCGGTCCCGTTCGGCCTTGAGCTGCTCGACGTAGCCGAGCAGGGTGTCGGTGTGCTCCAGGGCGGCCAGCGCGGTCGCCTGGGTGACGGCCGACAGGTGGTACGGCAGGCGCACCAGCTGGACGGCGTCGACCACGGCGGGGTGCGCGGCCAGGTAGCCCAGGCGCAGGCCGGCGGCGCCGAAGGCCTTGGACATGGTCCGGGAGACCACCAGGTTCGGGCGGCCCTCGATCAGCGGCAGCAGCGAGTCCCGGTGGCTGAACTCCACGTAGGCCTCGTCGACGATCACCACGGAGGGCTTGGCGGCCTGCGCGGCCTCGTAGATCGCGAGGACGGTCTCCGCCTCGACGGCGGTGCCCGTGGGGTTGTTCGGCGAGGCGATGAAGACCACGTCGGGGGCGTTCTCGGCGATCGCCTGCTCCGCCGCCTCCAGGTCGATCGTGAAGTCCTCCCGGCGCGGGCCGGAGATCCAGCCCGTTCCGGTGCCGCGGGCGATCAGGGCGTGCATCGAGTACGAGGGCTCGAAGCCGATCGCGGTGCGGCCCGGGCCGCCGAAGGTCTGCAGCAGCTGCTGGAGGACCTCGTTGGAGCCGTTGGCGGCCCACACGTTCTCGCGCGCGACGGGGTGCTTGCCCGTACGGGTGAGGTAGGCGGCCAGCTCGGTCCGCAGCTCGATCGCGTCCCGGTCGGGGTAGCGGTTGAGGGTGCGGGCGGCGTCGGCGACGCGCTCGGCGATCCGCGCGACGAGCTCCTCGGGGAGCGCGTACGGGTTCTCGTTGGTGTTCAGCTGGACGGGCACGTCGAGCTGCGGGGCGCCGTACGGGGTCTTGCCGCGGAGCTCGTCGCGGATGGGAAGGTCGTCGATCCCGAAGCTCACTGGGTGGGCACCTTCCAGCCGAAGCGCGCCTTCAGGGCGGCGCCGTGCGCGGGCAGGTCCTCGGCCTCGGCGAGGGTCACCACGTGGTGGGTGACCTCGGCGAGGGCGTCCCGCGTGTAGTCGACGATGTGGATGCCGCGCAGGAAGGACTGCACGGACAGGCCGGAGGAGTGGCAGGCGCAGCCGCCGGTGGGCAGCACGTGGTTCGACCCGGCGCAGTAGTCGCCGAGGGAGACCGGCGACCAGGGGCCGACGAAGATCGCGCCGGCGTTGCGGACGCGGGCGGCCCAGGCGGCGGCGTCGGCGGTCTGGATCTCCAGGTGCTCGGCGCCGTACGCGTCGACGACCTTGAGGCCGTCCTCCAGGCTGTCGACCAGCACGATCGCGGACTGCCTGCCCGCGAGGGCCGGCTTGATCCGGTCCTCGACGTGCTTGGTGGCCGCGACCTGCGGCTCCAGCTCCCGCTCGACGGCCTGCGCCAGCTCGGCGGAGTCCGTGACGAGCACGGCGGCGGCCAGCGGGTCGTGCTCGGCCTGGCTGATCAGGTCGGCGGCGACGTGCACCGGGTCGGCCGTGGAGTCCGCGAGGACCGCGATCTCGGTGGGGCCGGCCTCGGTGTCGATGCCGATCTTCCCGGTGAAGTAGCGCTTGGCGGCGGCGACCCAGATGTTGCCGGGGCCGGTCACCATGTTGACCGGGAGGCAGTCCTCCGTGCCGTACGCGAACATCGCGACGGCGACGGCGCCACCGGCCGCGTACACCTCGTCCACGCCGAGGAGCGCGCAGGCGGCGAGGATCGTCGGGTGCGGCAGGCCGCCGAACTCCTTCTGCGGCGGGGAGGCGAGCGCGATGGACTCGACGCCCGCTTCCTGCGCCGGTACGACGTTCATGACGACGGACGACGGGTACACGGAACGCCCGCCGGGGGCGTACAGCCCCACGCGCTCGACCGGAACCCACTTCTCGGTCACGGTGCCGCCGGGGACCACCTGGGTGGTGTGCTCGGTGCGGCGCTGGTTGCGGTGCACGATCCGGGCGCGCCGGATCGACTCCTCCAGGGCGGCGCGGACGTCCGGGTCCAGCTGTTCCAGGGCGGCCGCGAGGGCCTCCGCCGGGACGCGGACCTGCGAGAGCTCGACCCCGTCGAACTTCTGCGCGTACTCGATCAGCGCCGCCGTGCCACGATGATGGACGTCCTCGCAGATGGGCCGCACCTTCTCCAGGGCAGCTTCTACGTCGAACTCGGCACGGGGCAGCAGATCGCGCAGGGCGCCGCCCTCGGGGAGGGCGTCACCGCGCAGGTCGATACGAGAGATCACCCCCCAATTCTCTCAGACCGTCTCCCGCCACCGTTCGCCCGTATCACTGGCTGATACACGTCCCGGATGTCACTGCCGCCCTTTAGCGTTCTCGTACACGTAAACGGGCGAGCGGGGGGCTGCCGTGACCGAAGCGCAGGTGGACGGACGACCGGGGGACCTGACCGACCCCGAACACCGCATGTGGCAGGCCTTCCGGGCGGGCACGGTGTGTGATTTCGGCACCCGGATCGCGGAGCAGGACGATCCGCACGGCGGCGCGGAGTGGGGCCCCGAGCGGCAGGTCCGGGCGGAGGTCGTCGCCCTGCTGCTGCTGGCCGGACCGGATCCCGTCCCGGGCCGCGTCGGATGCCTGAAGATGCGCGGCGCGCAGATCACCGGGCGGCTCGATCTGTCCGGTGGCACGGTGCCCCCGTACGTCGAGATCCGGTCGTGCCGCTTCGACAGCGAGATCCAGCTGTCCGAGACACGCTTCGGCACGCTGCGGCTGGACAACTGCGCGATCCCCCGGATCGAGGCGGCCCGCGTGCACACCGAGGGCGACCTGCACCTGGCGCGCTGCCGGGTGGCGCGCGGGATCCGGCTGACCGACGCGCAGATCGGCACCGACCTGCTGATCAGCCAGGCCGTCTTCCAGCGCGACAACCGGGGCCGGGCCGTCGCCGCCGACGGGATGTCGGTCGCGCAGGACTTCCAGGCCGACCTGGTGGAGGCGTACGGCGAGGTGAGCCTGCGCGCGGCGAAGGTCGGCGCCTCGATGAGCCTGCGCGGGGCGCGGCTGCGCAACCCGTACGGGCGCCGCGCGCTGAACGCCCCGACCCTGACCGTCGAGCGGACCCTGTACCTGACCTCCATCGCCCTCGCCCCCGAGGCGGGCGACCCGGCCCGCCCGTACGACTGGGGGCAGACCCCGACGCGGGGCGGGCCGGAGCGGCACTTCGAGTGCCGGGGCGGGCTGCGTCTGGACGACGGCCGTTTCGGTGACTCCGTCGACTTCTACGGGGCCCGCTTCGACCTCCAGCCGGAGCAGGAGGTC
>NZ_JBHWBP010000390.1:0-6799 GCF_042735575.1 Streptomyces sp. NPDC059564
TAAACACCCCCTGCCCCCCACTGGCACCCCGGGCCCCCCCGGGCGCGGGCCCCCCGCTTCTCGTCGTGCCCCTGGACGCGCCCACTGCCGGACGTGCCCGCTGCGCGGAACGGCAGAGCACCCGTAGGGGGCGCTGCGGTACCCTGACGCCATGCGTGCCGTACGCCTTCTGCTTACCGAGCCGCGCTGATCAGTGCCGACCCTTCGAGACGGTCGGCATCGGCGCGGCGTCCCCTCCTGTGCGAGGGGTTTTTTCGTTTGGGCAGGCAGAGACGGCAGAGACGATCGATGGAGCTTCAGAAATCATGAGCGAGACGAACACCCCGGCCCCCGAGGCGGCCGAGGCGCACCGTTACACGGCTGCCATGGCCGCCGACATCGAGGCACGCTGGCAGGACGTATGGGACGCGGAGGGCACCTACGAGGCGCCGAACCCGACCGGTGACCTGGCCGGTACCGGGTCTTCTCAGGCAGCGGCGCTCGTCGCACGGCCCAAGAAGTTCATCATGGACATGTTCCCGTACCCGTCCGGTGCGGGCCTGCACGTCGGCCACCCGCTCGGGTACATCGCCACCGACGTCTTCGCCCGCCACCAGCGGATGTCCGGCCACAACGTCCTGCACACCCTGGGCTTCGACGCCTTCGGCCTGCCGGCCGAGCAGTACGCCGTCCAGACCGGCACGCACCCGCGCGTGTCGACCGAGGCGAACATCGAGAACATGAAGGTCCAGCTGCGCCGGCTGGGCCTGGGCCACGACAAGCGCCGCTCGTTCGCGACGATCGACCCCGAGTACTACAAGTGGACGCAGTGGATCTTCCTGCAGATCTACAACTCCTTCTACGACGCCGACGCGAAGAAGGCCCGCCCGATCGCCGAGCTGGTCGCCGCCTTCGAGAACGGCACCCGTGAGGTCCCCGGCGGCCGCGCCTGGGCGGAGCTGACCGCGGGCGAGCGTGCCGACGTACTGAACGGCTTCCGCCTGGCCTACGCCTCGGACGCGCCCGTGAACTGGTGCCCCGGGCTGGGCACCGTACTGGCCAACGAGGAGGTCACCGCGGACGGCCGGTCCGAGCGCGGCAACTTCCCGGTGTTCAAGGCCAAGCTGAGCCAGTGGAACATGCGGATCACCGCGTACGCCGACCGGCTGCTGGACGACCTGGACGCGCTGGACTGGCCCGAGGCCATCAAGCTGCAGCAGCGCAACTGGATCGGCCGCAGCGAGGGCGCGCGCGTCGACTTCGCCGTCGGCGACGCGGGCGCGATCACCGTCTTCACCACCCGCCCCGACACGCTGTTCGGCGCCACGTACATGGTGCTGGCGCCCGAGCACGAGCTGGTCTCCTCGATCGTCCCGGCCGCCTGGCCCGAGGGCACCCACTCCGTGTGGACCGGCGGCCACGCCACCCCGGCCGACGCCGTCGACGCGTACCGCAAGCAGGCCGCGTCGAAGTCGGACGTCGAGCGGCAGGCCGAGGCCAAGGACAAGACCGGCGTCTTCACCGGCGCGTACGCGACCAACCCGGTCAGCGGAGACCAGGTCCCCGTCTTCATCGCCGACTACGTGCTGATGGGCTACGGCACCGGCGCGATCATGGCCGTCCCGGCGCACGACGGCCGCGACTTCGAGTTCGCGCGCGCCTTCGAGCTGCCGGTCCGCTGCGTCGTCGAGCCGACCGACGGGCGCGACGCCGACCCGGCCGAGTGGGACGAGGCGTTCGTCTCGTACGACGCGAAGCTGATGAACTCGGCGAGCCGGGCCGACTCCGCGGGCGACGGGATCTCGCTGGACGGCATGGGCGTCGTCGAGGCCAAGGCCGCCATCACCGACTGGCTGGCCGAGCGCGGCATCGGCGAGGGCACCGTCAACTTCCGGCTGCGCGACTGGCTGTTCAGCCGTCAGCGCTACTGGGGCGAGCCCTTCCCGATCGTCTACGACGAGGACGGCGTCGCGCACCCGCTGCCCGAGTCGATGCTGCCGCTGGAGCTGCCCGAGGTCGAGGACTACTCGCCGCGCACCTTCGAGCCCGACGACGCCACCTCCAAGCCGGAGACCCCGCTGTCGCGCAACGAGGCGTGGGTCGACGTGGAGCTGGACCTGGGCGACGGCGCGGGCGTCAAGCGCTACCGGCGCGAGACCAACACCATGCCCAACTGGGCGGGCTCCTGCTGGTACGAGCTGCGCTACCTGGACCCGAACAACTCCGAGGCGCTGGTCGACCCGGAGATCGAGCGGTACTGGATGGGTCCGCGCGAGGGCGCGCCGCACGGCGGCGTCGACCTGTACGTGGGCGGCGCCGAGCACGCGGTGCTGCACCTGCTGTACGCGCGCTTCTGGTCGAAGGTCCTGTTCGACCTGGGCCACGTCTCCTCGGCCGAGCCGTTCCACAAGCTGTACAACCAGGGCATGATCCAGGCCTACGCGTACACCGACGCGCGCGGCGTGTACGTGCCGGCGGCCGAGGTCGAGGAGCGCGACGGCGGCTACTTCTACCAGGGCGAGCCGGTCAAGCGTGAGCACGGCAAGATGGGCAAGTCCCTGAAGAACGCCGTCACGCCCGACGAGATCTGCGAGGAGTACGGCGCGGACACCCTGCGCCTGTACGAGATGGCGATGGGCCCGCTGGACGTCTCGCGCCCGTGGGACACGCGTGCCGTGGTCGGCCAGTACCGGCTGCTGCAGCGCCTGTGGCGCAACATCGTCGACGAGGAGACCGGCGCGGTCACCGTCGTGGACGCGGAGCCCGGCGAGGACACCCTGCGCGCCCTGCACAAGGCGATCGACGGAGTCGGCGGCGACATGGCGGGCCTGCGGTTCAACACCGCCATCGCCAAGATCACCGAGCTGAACAACACCCTGACGAAGGCGGGCCGGCCGCTGGAGCGCTCGGTCGCCGAGCGGCTGGTGCTGCTGGTCGCCCCGCTGGCGCCGCACATCGCGGAGGAGCTGTGGCGCCGCCTGGGCCACACCGACTCGGTGGTGCACCAGGACTTCCCGGTCGCGGACCCGGCGTACGTCGTGGACGAGACGGTCACCTGCGTGGTGCAGGTCAAGGGGAAGGTCAAGGCGCGCCTGGAGGTGTCGCCGGCCATCTCGGAGGCCGAGCTGGAGCAGCTGGCGGTCACCGACGCGGGCGTCGTGGCGGCGCTGGGCGGGGCCGAGATCCGCAAGGTGATCGTGCGTGCGCCGAAGCTGGTGAACATCGTCATCTGAGGTCGTCCGAGGTCATCCGAGGTCGTCGTCTGAGGCCGTCCGAGGTCGTCGCCTGAGGTCGTCTGAGGTCGTCTGAGGTCATCGCCTGAGGTGACCACCCCTGGGATGGGGGACATCCCGTACGGGCAGGTTGGGGGTTCGATTGGAACCCCCGACCTGCCCTCGGCGTTTACGGTGGAGGGGACGGGGACGGCGGAGAAAGGGAACCTCATGGAGGCGGGCGCTTTGATCATCTTTGCCCTGTTGGTGCTGTTCACCTTTCTGGGGCTGGGAGTGTTGGTCACCGTGAAGGTGGTCGGCGCGGCGAAGCGGGGCGTGGACCGGACGATCACCCAGGCCCGCCGCACCGTCGAGGACACCACCCTGAAGGCCAAGAGCTTCGGCCAGGTCGGTGTCACGGGCGCGCTGGCGCAGCTGCGGCTGGACCTGCGGACCTCGATGCGGGCCACGCAGCAGGCGCTCTACCAGGGCGTACAGGCGGACAGCTCGTTGCAGGAATCGATCGGGCTCTTCGAACGGCTGAGCGCCCACGGGCACGAGCTGGACGCCGAGCTGAAGCGGCTGGAGCAGGAACCGGACCGTCGGCGGATAGCGGACAGCCTGCCGGACCTGCGGGAACGCACCGCGAAGATCACGCAGGCGTCGGACTCGCTGCGGTGGGCGGCGCGTGACCGTGCCCGCCGGTTCGCGGACGACGACCTGACGGTCCTGTCCGAGCAGATCGAGATGGAGTCGGGTGCGCTGCGGGACTGGTCGCGGGAGTCGGTGGACGACCTGGCGGCCGCTGCGGCGGCTTGGGACGCGGAGCATGCGGGTGGCGCGGGGAAGCGCCAGGAACCGGCCCCGCCGCAGGGACCGGCCTCGGCGGGGGCCCCGGCCGGAGCTTCGGCGGGGGAGACCCAGTCGCCGGCGGCGCTGAATCCTGCCGCTCCGGCGGCGCGCTACCCCTGGCAGAAGGCTCCGCGGCCGGAGGCCACCACCTGAGGGAGGCGGTGCGGGAAGGGCGTGAGGGCCGTGGGAGGCGGGGCGCGGGGGCCCGGGCTGCCGGATCTTGGACTCTGGCGGTAACCTCCGGCTCATGTCCCGCCATGTCGCGATCGTCACCGATTCCACGGCCTACCTGCCCCCTCCGGCGATGGCGCGGCACGGGATCACGTCCGTCCCCCTGACCGTGGTCCTGGGCGACGAGGCCCTGGAGGAGGGCACGGAGATCTCCGCCCGCAGCCTCGCCGTCGCCCTGCAGAAGCGTCGGCCGGTCACCACCTCCCGCCCCGGCCCGGAGGAGTTCGTACGGGCCTACCGGGCGGCGGCGGACGCCGGCGCGACCGGCATCGTCAGCCTGCACCTCTCCTCCGAGTTCTCCGGTACCTACGACGCCGCCGTGGTCGCGGCGAAGACGGCTCCCGTTCCGGTACGGGTCGTCGACACCGGGATGGTCGCGATGGCCCTCGGCTTCTGCGCCCTCGCCGCCGCGGAAGCGGCCGACGCCGGGGGCTCCGTCGACGAGGCCGTGGCCGCGGCCGAGAAGCGGGCGGGGGAGATGTCGGCGTACTTCTACGTGGACACCCTCGACTACCTGCGGCGCGGCGGGCGGATCGGGGCCGCGCAGGCGCTCCTGGGGTCGGCGCTGGCGGTCAAGCCGCTGCTCACGCTGGACGGCGGGCGGATCGAGATGCTGGAGAAGGTGCGGACGGCCTCGAAGGCCATCGCGCGCCTGGAGGAGCTGGCCGTCGAACGGGCCGGGTCGCGCAGCGTCGACGTGGCCGTGCACCACCTCGCGGCCCCGGAGCGGGCCGAGAAGCTCGCCCAGCGGCTCCGCGAGCGCATCCCGGGTCTGGTCGAGCTGCACGTCAGCGAGGTGGGGGCGGTCATCGGCGCGCACACCGGGCCGGGGCTGCTGGCGGCTGTCGTATCGCCCCGCTGATCACCGGAACGGGTGGCGGGGATATCCACAACGGGCGGGCTGTCCACCGGAATTGAAGGCTCCGAACGCGGGTCGGGGATCGGGCCTAGCGTCGTGGCATGACTCTGCGAACGCGTGTGGCGGGCCTCTCCGAGGCAACTGATGTTCTTGACTCCGCTCCGGCCGGTGACGGTGCGGGTGGGGTGGGTGGTGTGGGCGGTGGCCGTCGTGCCCCGGCTCGTGCCGGTGGTGCCGGGAGTGGGCCGGGGCGGGGGCGCGGCTCCGACGGGCGGCTCCGGGAGCGGCGGCGGGTCCGTCCCGACCCCGCCCTGGTGCGCCGCCGGGCGGAGGCCCTGCTGGCGGGCAGCTCGCCGCCGACGGCGGTGCCGGAGGCGGATTCCGCTCTTGGTGCTGGTGCTGGTGCTGGTGCTGGTGCTGGGGTGCGGGCGGAGGCCGGGGTCGGGAGGGTGGCTGACCCGCCGCCCGATGTCGAGCCCTGGCTGGGCGCCTATCCCCGGGCTTGGCCCGAGCCGGTGGGGGTGGCGGGGCCGGCGGGGGCCGCCGGGCCGGTCGGGACGGGGGAGCGTGTGGAGGTTGGGCGTCCTGTCAGGGCGGCCGCGGGCGCTGTGGAGGCGGCCGGGCGGATCGGGCCGGTCGGGGGCGTCGAGGTGGGGGAGCCGCGGCAGGACCTGGGGGCCGGGCGGCTTGTGGGGGCGGGGCGGCTTGTGGGGGCGGGCGAGGCCGTCGGGGTCGGGCCGCCTGGGGAGGCGTTGGGTGGGGTGCGGGGTGGCTGGCGGTTGGCCTTGCGGGAGCGGCTGCCCGTCTGGGTGCAGGGCCGGTGCGGGGTGGAGCCGCGGACGGTGGCCGCCGTCGCCGTGGTGCTGGTCGCGGCGGTCGGGTTCGCCGCCCAGCAGTACTGGTCCGGGCGCCCGCAGCCGGTGACGGCTCCCGCGGTGGTCGCCCCGGCATCGGCACCGGCCGTGCCCGCGGGGCCGGGGCCCGCCGCCGGAGGCACCCGCATCGTGGTGGACGTCAGCGGCAAGGTCCGGGACCCCGGAGTGCGGCGGCTGCCCGGCGGCTCGCGGGTGCAGGATGCGCTGACCGCCGCCGGAGGAGTGCGGCCCGGCACCGACACCACGGGGCTCAATCTGGCCCGGGTCCTGGTGGACGGCGAACAGGTGCTGGTGGGGGTCGTCGCGCAGCCTGCTCCGGGGGGTGGCGGTGGCGGTCCGGGTTCCGGCCCGCTGAGCCTGGCCACCGCGACCGTGGAGCAGCTGGACGGACTGCCCGGGGTGGGACCGGTGCTCGCCCGGCACATCGTCGACTTCCGCACCGCCCGGGGCGGGTTCCGGGCCGTGGAGGACCTCCGGCAGGTCGACGGCATCGGCGAGCGCAGGTTCTCCGACCTGCGCGGGCTGGTGCGGCCGTGAGCGCCCCTGGGGGGCAGGCCGGGGTGTCGGAGCCGGACCGGCCCGGGCGGGCTCCTGCGGCGTCGGACCTGCGGCTGGCGGGGCCCGCGGTGGCCGCCTGGGGTGCGGCCGCCGTCGCGCTCGGGGTGCCCGCCGGGTGGACCGCCGTCGGGGCGGGGCTCGCGGTGGCCGTGGCGGGGGTGCTGCTGGTGGCGGCCTGCTGTCGGCCGCAGCCGGTGTGGCAGGTCGGTACGGCCGCGGCCGCCGCGCTGCTG
>NZ_JBHWBP010000391.1:0-6782 GCF_042735575.1 Streptomyces sp. NPDC059564
ACCTTCCTGGAGATCGGCCCGGGCGGTGTCCTGACCGCCATGGCCCAGTCGGTCCTCGACGGCGGCCCTGCCGTCATCCCCCTCCTGCGGACGGACCGCGCCGAGGGCCTGGCCGTCACCACCGCCCTCGCCCGACTCCACGTCCACGGCACGCCCGTCGACTGGACCGCCGTCCTGGCCGGACGCGGCGCCCGGCTCATCGACCTCCCCACGTACGCCTTCCAGCGCACCCGCCACTGGCTCGACACCGGCCGCGCCGTCGGGGACCTCGCGAGCGCCGGCCTGCGGTCGGCGGACCACGCGCTGCTGGGCGCCGCCGTCGCACTCGCCGACGGTGAGGGCGTCGTCCTCACCGGGCGGCTGTCGCTGACGGCACAGCCCTGGCTGGCCGAACACCAGGTCATGGGAGCGGTGCTGCTGCCCGGTACGGCGCTGGTGGACCTCGCGATCCGGGCCGCCGACGAAACCGGCTGCGGCCGGGTCGACGAGCTCACCCTCCAGGCCCCGCTCGTACTGCCCGCTCAGGGCGGCGTCCAGCTCCAGGTCACCGTGGCCGGACCCGACGACACCGGGCGGCGGACCGTGCAGGTCCACTCCCGGCCGGACGGCGCGAGCCCCGACGCACCCTGGTCGGCCCACGCCATCGGCGTACTCGCCCCGGAGGCCTCGCGCCCCGACATCGCGGAGGACCTGGCGCAGTGGCCGCCCGCCGCCGCCCGGCCCGTCCCCATCGAGGGGTATTACGAGCGGCTGACGGAACTCGGCTTCGGCTACGGACCCGTGTTCCAGGGGCTGCGCGCGCTGTGGCAGCGCGATGGCGAGGTGTTCGCCGAGGTCGCGCTGCCGCAGGACACCACCGCCGACGGTTTCGGCGTCCACCCGGCGCTGCTCGACTCCGCCCTGCACGCGGTCGGCCTCGGCGGCCTGCTGCCCGACACCGGGCAGGGACGCATCCCGTTCGCCTGGAGCGGCGTACGGCTGGACGCGACCGGTGCCACGAGCCTGCGCGTCCGCCTGACCTCGCCCGCCCCCGACACGGTGTCGCTGCTCGTCGCCGACGGTACGGGCCGGCTGGTCGCCTCCGTCGAATCCCTCGTGCTCCGGGCGGTGACGGCCGATCAGCTGTCCTCCGCACGGCAGGTCGAGCACCAGGACACGCTGTACCGGATGGACTGGCCCGCCCTGCCCCTGGAGGAAACCGGCGCCACCGGCACCGTCACCCGGGCGGAGGACCACGCGGGACTCCTCGCGCTCCTGGCCGCCCCCGGCGACACGGAGGTCCTCCCGGACACCGTCCTGATCCCCGCCCCGCGCGCCACCGGCGGCGGCACGGCGGAGGACGTCCGCACGGTGACCCGGCAGGGCCTCGAACTCCTGCGGACCTGGCTCGGCGACGACCGGACCGCGCACGCCCGGCTGGTGCTGCTCACCCGGGGCGCGGTCGCCCCCACGCCCGGCGCCACCGTCGCCGACCCGGCGCAGAGCGCCCTCTGGGGCCTCGTACGGTCCGCCCAGTCGGAGAACCCCGCACGCGTGGTCCTCGTGGACACCGACGACCCGGCCGGTCAGGGCCGGTCCGGCCGGGCGCTGTCCGCCGCGCTGGCGACCGGTGAGCCGCAGCTCGCGCTGCGCGACGGCCTCGCGTACGTGCCCAGGCTCGCCCGCCGGTCGGCCGGAGACGCGCTGCGGCCCGCCCCCGGCGTCACCGCCTGGCGGCTGACCACCGGGGCCACCGGAGCCGCAGGTACCCTCGACGACCTCGCGCTGACGGAGAACCCCGCGGCCACCGCCCCGCTCGGCGAGGGCCAGGTACGGATCGCCGTCCGCGCCGCAGGGGTCAACTTCCGGGACGCCCTCATCGCTCTCGGCATGTATCCGGGGGCCGCCACCCTGGGCAGCGAGGCCGCCGGCGTCGTGGCCGAGACCGGCCCCGGGGTCACCGAACTGGCGGTGGGGGACCGGGTGTTCGGCATGATCCCCGAATCCTTCGGCCCGCTCGCCGTCGCCGACCACCGGATGGTGGCCAGGATGCCGGAGGGCTGGACCTTCACCGAAGCCGCGTCGGCGCCGATCGTCTTCCTGACCGCCTACTACGCCCTGGTCGACCTGGCGGGCCTGCGGGCCGGACAGACGCTGCTGGTGCACTCGGCGGCCGGCGGCGTCGGGATGGCCGCGACCCAGCTGGCCCGGCACCTCGGCGCCGAGGTCTACGGCACCGCGGGGCCCGGCAAGTGGGCGGCCCTGCACGCGGCGGGCCTGGACCAGGACCACCTCGCCTCCTCCCGCGAACTCGGCTTCGAACAGCGGTTCCTGACCGCCACCGGCGGCCGCGGCGTGGACGTCGTACTCAACTCCCTCGCCGGCGACTACGTGGACGCCTCGCTGCGCACGCTGACCGACGGCGGCCGCTTCCTGGAGATGGGCAAGACGGACGTCCGTGACCCCGAACGCGTCGCCGCGGAACACCGGGGCGCCGCCTACACCGCCTTCGACACCATCGAAGCCGGACCCGACCGCATCGGCGCCATGCTCCGCGAACTGGTGGCGCTGTTCGAGACCGGGTCGCTGCGCCCGCTCCCCGTCACCTGCTGGGACGTACGCCGGGCACCCGACGCGCTGCGCCACCTCAGCCAGGCCCGGCACATCGGCAAGCTCGTCCTCACCGTCCCCGTCCCGCACGACCCCGCCGGCACCGTCCTCGTCACCGGTGGCACCGGGGCGCTGGGCGGGCTCGTGGCCCGCCACCTGGTGGCCGAACACGGCGTACGGCACCTGCTGCTCGCCGGCAGGCGCGGCACGGCGGCCGAGGGAGCGGCCGCCCTGCGGGACGACCTGCTCGCGCGGGGCGCCACGACCGTCACGGTGGCGGCCTGCGACGCCGCCGACCGCAGTGCGCTCGCCGCCCTGCTGGGCGGCGTCCCTGCGGACCGGCCGCTGACCGCCGTGATCCACGCGGCCGGTGTCCTCGACGACGGGCTGGTCGCCTCCCTCACCCCGGACCGGCTGGACGCCGTACTGCGCCCCAAGGCGGACGCCGCGCTCAACCTCCACGAGCTGACCCGGCACCTGGACCTGTCCGAGTTCGTCCTGTTCTCGTCCGTCGCCGCGACCCTCGGCAGCGCCGGGCAGGGCAACTACGCCGCCGCCAACGCCTTCCTCGATGCGCTCGCCCAGCGCCGCCGGGTGGCAGGCCTGCCCGCCACCGCCATCGCCTGGGGGCCGTGGGCCGACAGCGGCATGGCCTCGGGGATGGACGAGCCGGGACGCGAGCGGATGGCCCGCTCCGGACTGGTGTCCTTCCCCGCCGAGGAGGGCCTCGCGCTCTTCGACGCGGCCCGGACCGGCGAACACGCCGTCGCCGTACCCGTGCGCTTCGCCACCACCGCGTCCGCCGCCGGCCCGGACTCCGCCAGGCAGATCCCGGCGGTCCTGCGCGGCCTGGCCCGCCCGGCCACCCGGCGTACCGCCCGGGACGCCGTGACGGCCGGCGGCGCCGACGCGCTGCGCGACCGGCTCGGCGCCCTGTCCGAGCCCGAACGGGACACCCTCCTGCTGGACCTGGTACGCACCCAGGTCGCGGCGGTGCTCGGCATCGGCGGCCCGCGCGACATCGACCGGAACCGGGAGTTCAAGCTGCTCGGCTTCGACTCGCTCACCTCGGTCGAACTGCGCAACCGGCTCAATGCCGCCACCGGACTCCGGCTGCCGGCCACCCTCGTGTTCGACTGCCCCACGCCCGTCGCGCTCGCCGAGCGCATCCGGCTCGACCTCGCACCGGACCAGGCGCAGGCCCCGTCCGCCCTGGCCGTCTTCGGCGAACTCGACCGGCTGGAGACGGCCCTCGCCGCCGTCGGCGCCGACGACGAACTGGTCCGGTCCCGGATCAGGACCCGCCTGCACGGGGTGCTCGCGGCCTTCAGCGAGGGCCCCGCGGCCGACGGCGGGGCGGGCCGCCCGGCACCCGACGAGGCATCCGACGAGCGGCTGCGCAGCGCCACCGTCGACGACATCTTCGCGCTCATCGACGAGGAGCTCGACGGCGCCTGATCACCCGGAACGACCCGGTGCACACCTTCGCGGCCCGCACCACCGCACCACATTTCCAGACACATCCCGGCGGGTGAACGAAACATGCAGAACGAGAACGAACAGAAACTGCTGGACTACCTCAAGCGCGTGACGGCGGATCTCAAGCAGACCCGGCGCCGGCTCCACGAAGTGGAGACCAAGGACCAGGAGCCGATCGCCATCGTGGCGATGAGCTGCCGCTACCCGGGACAGGTGGACAGCCCCGAAGCGCTCTGGCGGCTGGTCGAGAGCGGCTCGGACGCCGTCACCGGCTTCCCCGCCAACCGAGGCTGGGACCTCGACGGGCTGTACGACCCGGACCCGGGCACGCCCGGCAAGTGCTACACCCGCGAGGGCGGGTTCCTCCACGAAGCGGGCCGCTTCGACCCCGGCTTCTTCGGGATGTCCCCCCGCGAGGCCCTCGCCACCGACCCGCAGCAGCGGCTCCTCCTCGAGGTCGCCTGGGAGGCGTTCGAGCGCGCCGGGATCGCCCCGGCCTCCGTCAAGGGCTCCCGGACCGGCGTGTTCGTCGGGCTCGCCTACCAGGGGTACGCGGGCAGCGGCGACACCCGCGAAGAGCTGGAGGGCTTCCTGCTCACCGGCACCGCCCCCAGCGTCGCCTCCGGCCGGGTGTCGTACACCTTCGGCCTCGAAGGCCCCTCACTGACCGTCGACACCGCGTGCTCCTCGTCCCTCGTCGCCCTGCACCTGGCCGTCCAGGCCCTGCGGCAGGGGGAGTGCACGATGGCGCTCGCGGGCGGGGCCGCCGTCATGGCCGCCACCGGCATGTTCACCGAGTTCAGCCGCCAGCAGGGCCTCGCCGTGGACGGCCGCTGCAAGTCCTTCGCCGCCGGGGCCGACGGCACCGGGTGGGGCGAGGGCGTCGGCATGCTGCTGGTGGAACGGCTCTCGGACGCCCGCCGCAACGGCCACCCGGTACTCGCCGTCGTGCGGGGCAGCGCGGTCAACCAGGACGGCGCTTCGAACGGGCTCACCGCCCCGAACGGTCCGGCGCAGCAGCGCGTCATCGAACAGGCCCTCGCCAGTGCCGGGTTGTCCGCGGCGGACGTGGACGTGGTGGAGGCGCACGGTACGGGGACGCGGCTGGGTGACCCGATCGAGGCGCAGGCGCTGCTGGCCACGTACGGGCAGGCGCGTTCCGAGGAGAGCCCGCTGTGGCTGGGCTCGCTGAAGTCGAACATCGGGCACACCCAGGCCGCCGCCGGGGTGGGCGGGATCATCAAGATGGTCGAGGCGATGCGGCACGGGGTCCTGCCGAAGACGCTCCACGTGGACGAGCCGTCGCCGCACGTCGACTGGTCGTCGGGAGCCGTCCGCCTGCTGACCGAGCCCGTCGCGTGGACGGAGAACGGCCGCCTGCGCCGGGCCGCCGTATCCTCCTTCGGCGTGAGCGGGACCAACGCCCACACCATCATCGAGGAGGCTCCGCCGGCGCCCGAGGCCGAGGAAGAGCCGGCCGGTGGGACCCTGCCCGTCGCGTGGACCCTCTCGGGACGCAACAGCGCGGCCCTGCGGCAACAGGCCGAAAGGCTCCTGGCGCACGTCCTCGGCCTCGGCGACGTCAGTGCCGTGGACGTGGCCCATTCCCTGGCCACCTCGCGGACCACACTCGAACACCGCGCCGCCGTGGTCGGTACGGACCTGCCCGAACTCGTCGCCGGTGTGAAGGCGGTGGCCGAAGGGACCTCGGCCGCGCAGGTCGTCGAGGGGATCGGCGGCCGTGACGGCGGAACCGCGTTCCTGTTCTCGGGGCAGGGGAGCCAGCGGCCCGGGATGGGGCGCGAACTGCACGCCTCCTTTCCCGTGTTCGCCGAAGCGTTCGACGCGGTCTGCTCCGAACTGGACCCCCACCTCGAACGTCCCCTGAAAAGGGTCGTGTTCGGGGACGATCCCGAGCTGCTGAACGAGACCCGTTACACCCAGCCGGCGTTGTTCGCCGTCGAGGTGGCGCTGTACCGGCTGGTGGAGTCCTGGGGTGTGCGGCCCGACCTCCTGGCGGGCCACTCGGTGGGCGAGTTCGCCGCCGCCCATGTCGCGGGCGTCCTCTCCCTCGAAGACGCGGCGCGGCTGGTGGCGGCGCGTGGCCGGCTGATGCAGGCGCTCCCGGCCGGGGGCGTCATGGTGGCGGTGCAGGCCTCGGAGGACGAGGTGAGGCCCCTGCTGGCCGGGTACGGGGACCGCGCGGGCATCGCCGCCGTGAACGGGCCCTCGGCCGTGGTGGTTTCGGGCGCGGGGGATGCCGTAGCGGCGATCGTCGACCGGCTGTCGGCCGACGGCCGCAAGACGAAGGCGCTGCCCGTCTCCCACGCCTTCCACTCGCCGCTGATGGACCCGATGCTGGCCGAGTTCCGCAAGGCCGTGGAAACGGTCACCTTCCACGCCCCGAGGCTCCCCGTCGTGTCGACGCTCACCGGTCGCCCCGTGTCGGCCCAGGAGTTCTGCTCCGCCGACTACTGGGTGCGCCACGTCCGCGAGGCCGTCCGCTTCGCCGACGCCGTCACCTCCCTCGCCGACGAGGGTGCGAGTACCTTCCTGGAGATCGGCCCGGGCGGTGTCCTGACCGCCATGGCCCAGTCGGTCCTCGACGGCGGCCCTGCCGTCATCCCCGTCCTGCGGACGGACCGCGCCGAGGGCCTGGCCGTCACCACCGCCCTCGCCGGGCTCCACGTCCACGGCACGCCCGTCGACTGGAC
>NZ_JBHWBP010000392.1:0-6765 GCF_042735575.1 Streptomyces sp. NPDC059564
GTTCCGTATGGCGCGGTGCCGCGCGCCTCAGCTCTCGCTGCGGCGCAGCTTCGGCTTCAGGTCCTTGAACCGGCCCAGCAGGCCGTTCACGAACGAGGGCGACTCGTCCGTGGAGAACTCCTTGGCCAGCTGGACGGCCTCGTCGATCGCCACGGCGTCCGGGGTCTCGTCGACCCAGATCAGCTCGTAGGCGCCCAGCCGCAGGATGTTGCGGTCCACGACCGGCATGCGGTCGAGGTCCCAGTCCACGGCGTAGGTGACGATCAGTTCGTCGATGCGGTTCACCTTGTCGGCGTACCCCTCGACGAGGTCCATCGTGAAGGCGTTGACCGGCGGCTGCCGGTCGTCCGACCTCGCGTGGCGGATCCAGTCCGCGAGGACCTCGCGCACGGGGACCCCGCGCTGGTCGGCCTCGAACAGGATCTGGAAGGCGCGCTTGCGCGCATTGCTTCGAGCAGCCACGGGTTAGTTGCTCTTCCGGCCGAGGTAGTCGCTGGTGCGGGTGTCGACCTTGACCGTCTCGCCGGTGGTGACGAAGAGCGGGACCTGGATCTCGTAGCCGGTCTCCAGGGTGGCGGGCTTGGTGCCACCGGTGGAGCGGTCGCCCTGGACGCCCGGGTCGGTGTGCTCGATCTTGAGCTCGACCGCGGCCGGGAGCTCGACGTAGAGCACCTCGCCCTCGTGCTGGGCGACGGAGGCGGTGAAGCCCTCGATCAGGAAGTTGGCGGCGTCGCCGACAGCCTTCTTGTCCACCATCAGCTGGTCGAAGGTGGACATGTCCATGAAGACGAAGTACTCGCCGTCCATGTAAGAGAACTGCATGTCACGGCGGTCGATCGTGGCCGTGTCGACCTTCGTGCCGGCGTTGAAGGTCTTGTCGACGACCTTGCCGGAGAGCACGTGCTTGAGCTTGGTGCGCACGAAGGCCGGGCCCTTGCCGGGCTTGACGTGCTGGAACTCGACGACGGACCAGAGCTGGCCCCCGTCGAGCTTCAGCACCATGCCGTTCTTGAGGTCGTTCGTGGAAGCCACGGTTGCGGAATCTCCTGCACTGGAAGACCACGGGTGCGCGCACAGCCCGGCGGAGCGGGCTAGAGCGCGAGCAGCTCCTTGGTCGTAATGGTGAGTAGCTCTGGACCGCCGTCCGCCTCGGGGCGTACGACGAGCGTGTCATCGATCCGGACACCTCCCCGGCCCGGGAGGTGAACCCCCGGTTCGACGGTGACCGGCACGCAAGCGTCCAGTTTACCCATTGCCGTAGGTGCAAGCTGCGGGTCCTCGTCGATTTCGAGGCCGACCCCGTGTCCCATCCATCCCGCGAGGGCTTCGCCGTGCCCGGCGGAGTCCAGTACGGACCGTGCCGCGCGGTCGACGTCGCGGTACGCGGCGCCCGGCAGGAGCGCCTCGCGGCCGGCCCGCTGGGCGGCGAAGACGAGCTCGTACAGCTCGATCTGCCAGTCCGCCGGGGTGGTGCCGATCACGAAGGTACGGCCGATCTCGCAGCGGTAGCCCCGGTAGTTCGCGCCGAGGCAGACGGAGAGGAAGTCGCCCTCCTCCACCCGCCGGTCGGAGGGCCGGTGCCGGGAGCGGCCGGAGTGCGGGCCGGTGCCGACGGAGGTCGGGAAGGCCGGGCCGTCGGCGCCGTGGTCGACGAGGCGGCGCTCCAGCTCCAGCGCCAGGTGGCGTTCGGTGCGCCCGACGAGGATCGACTCCAGCAGCTCCCCGAGGGCCTGGTCGGCGATCTCGGCGGCGATCCGCAGGCAGGCGATCTCCTCCTCGTCCTTGACGAGGCGCTGCTGCTCCACGGCGGCGCCGAGATCGGCCAGCCGGAGCCGGGGCGCTACCGAGTGCAGGGCGCGGTGCCGGCCGACGGTGAGGTGGTGTTCCTCGACGGCGAGGGACTCGGCGCGTTCGGCGGCGGCCAGGTCGGCCGCGGCCACGGCCGGATCCGCTCCGGGGTTGGGCAGGACGGACAGCCGCAGCCGCTCGTCGAGCCGCCCCTCGTCCGCCTCGCCGGTGGGTGCGGTGCCGCAGAACAGGGCGTCCTCGGCGGGCCCGACCAGCAGGACGGCGCCCAGCGGGGACGCCCCGGCGAGGTAGCGGACGTTCGCCGGACGCGTGATCAGTGCGGCGGAGTTGCCCGCGGCTGCACAGCGGTCGCGGAGCAGGCCCCTGCGGGCCGCGTACACGTCTGACATGTCTTCGAGACTACGAGCGCCCCGCGCATCCGGCCCGGCGAGCGCGTCCGGACGGGCCCCGCCCCGGCGGGCGGCCGGAGCCGGCTACCAGTTGCCCGGTGCCGCCAGCGCACGCGCGAGGGCCTCGTCCAGGGCCCGGGCGGTGCCTTCCACGTCGAGGTGGGAGTTGTCGATGATCGGCAGCCCGGAGCCGTACCAGCCGGCCATCCGGCCGTGGATCCGGGCGACCTCCTCGTCGGAGAGGCGGCGGTTGCCGGAGCGGGCGGCGTTGCGGTCCAGGACGATCTCCAGGCCGGGCAGCAGCACGACCGGCAGCAGCCCGGCCCCCACGTGCCGCTTCCAGCCGCCCAGGCCCACCACGGGACGGTCGGGGAAGACGGCGTCGTCGAGGATGCAGGAGATCCCGTTCGCCAGGAAGTTGCGGGCGGCGAAGCCGCAGGTGCGGCGGGCGAGGCGGTACTGGGCCTCGGAGTGGTCGTTCCAGCCGGCCTGCGGGTCCGCGAAGCCCGACACGACCCACTCGCGGACGTCGTCCAGGCTGATGTGCGCGGTCGGCACCGGGCGGGTCGCCGCCCAGTGCCGGGCCACGGTGGTCTTGCCGGCCCCCGCCGGCCCGATGAGCAGGACGGCGAGGGTGGCGGCGCCGGTGCCCGGCGCCGGGGGTACGGGTGGCGCGGCCACGGCGGGGGGCAGCGGGATGTGCCCCGTGGCGTCGGGCACCGGGGTCACCGGCCAGCCCTGCGCCGGGGGTATCGGCGGTGGCGGGGGCGCCGCCGGGTGCTGTCCCGACGACGGCCCCCAGCCCTCCACTCCGTGCTGCATCCGCGCCACTCCGTCTCGTTCAGGCGACTGATGCGAGAACGTTATCTCAGGCCGTGACTTCTTCCGCCAGCGCGCGCAGCGCCAGGCGGTAGGAGCCCAGCCCGAAGCCCGCCACGGTACCGGTGGCCACGGCCGCGATGACAGACGTGTGCCGGAACTCCTCGCGGGCGTACGGGTTGGAGATGTGCACCTCGATCAGCGGCGCGGTGCGCTGCGCCGCCGCGTCCCGCATGGCGTACGAATAGTGCGTGAAGGCGCCCGGGTTGATCACGACGGGGATCTTGCCGTCGGCGGCCTCGTGCAGCCAGCGGACGAGCTCGCCCTCGTCGTTGGTCTCGCGGACCTCCACGTCGAAGCCGAGCTCCGCGCCCAGGGTGCGGCAGCTCTCGACGAGACCGGCGTACGAGGTGGCCCCGTAGACGTCGGGCTCGCGGGAGCCGAGGCGGCCCAGGTTCGGGCCGTTCAGCACGAGCACCCGCTGCGGGGTCCCGCTCACGCGGCCACCTCGCCGAAGGCGGCGAACAGCACGGCCGGGTCGGGACCCTCCAGGACGGTCGGCTTGCCCAGCCCGTCCAGGACGATGAAGCGCAGCAGGTCCCCGCGGGACTTCTTGTCGAGCTTCATGGTCTCCAGCAGCTTGGGCCACTGGTCGCCGCGGTAGGTCAGCGGCAGGCCGACGGAGGCGAGGACCGCCCTGTGCCGGTCGGCCGTCGCGTCGTCGAGCCGGCCCGCGAGCCGGCCGAGTTCGGCGGCGAAGACCATGCCGACGGACACGGCGGCGCCGTGGCGCCACTTGTAGCGCTCGTTCTTCTCGATGGCGTGCGCGAGGGTGTGCCCGTAGTTGAGGATCTCGCGCAGTCCGGCTTCCTTGAGGTCGCTGGAGACCACGTCGGCCTTGACCTGGATCGAGCGCACGATCAGCTCGGCCGTGTGCGGGCCGGCGGGCGTGCGGGCGGCCTGCGGGTCGGCCTCGACCAGGTCGAGGATCACCGGGTCGGAGATGAATCCGGCCTTGATGACCTCGGCGAGGCCGCTGACGTAGTCGTGGACCGGCAGCGAGTCCAGCGCCGCGAGGTCGCAGAGCACCCCGGCGGGCGGGTGGAAGGCGCCGACGAGGTTCTTGCCCTCGGCGGTGTTGATGCCGGTCTTGCCGCCGACGGCCGCGTCGACCATCGCGAGGACGGTGGTCGGCACCGCGATCCAGCGCACCCCGCGCAGCCAGCTGGCCGCGACGAAGCCCGCGAGGTCGGTGGTGGCGCCGCCGCCGACGCCGACGATCACGTCGGTGCGGGTGAAGCCGGACTGGCCCAGGGCCTTCCAGCAGTACGCCGCCACCTCGACGGTCTTGGCCTCCTCGGCGTTCGGCACCTGGATGGCGACGGCCTCGTAGCCCTGCGCCGCGAGGTCGTCGCGCAGCGCCTCACCGGTCGAGGCGAGCGCCTCGGGGTGGATCACGGCGACCCGCTGGGCCTTCGTACCGATCAGGCTGCCCAGCTCGCCGAGCAGCTGCCGGCCGACCAGCACGTCGTACGCGTCGTGTCCGGCGCTCGCGCCGACGTTGATCCGCGTCACCTGGTCTGTCATACGTCCTTCAACTCCAGAGCGTCGAGGACCGCCTGGGCGACCTCTTCGGGGGTGCGGTCGTCGGTGGCCACCACGACGCGCGCGACTTCGGTGTACAGGGGGCGCCGGGCGTCCATCAGCTCGCGCCACTGGCGGCGCGGGTTGACGGCGAGCAGCGGGCGCGCGGCGCCGAGGCCCACGCGCCGGACGGCTTCCTCGACGTCCATCGACAGGTAGGCGACGGGACGGCCGGCCAGCAGTTCGCGGGTGCCCCCGTCGAGGACGGCGCCGCCGCCGAGGGCGAGGACTCCGGTGTGCTCGGCGACGGCGGCCGCGACGGCCTGCCGTTCCAGCTCGCGGAAGTACGGCTCGCCCTCGTCGACGAACAGGTCGGAGATCTCCCGGCCCGTGGCGGCGACGATGTCGGCGTCGGTGTCCCGGTAGGGGACCCCGAGCCGTTCGGCGAGCAGGCCCCCCACCGTGGACTTGCCGGAGCCCATGGGTCCGACGAGGACGACGAGCGGTCCGGTGGCCGTCACCGGATCTGCAGGTTGTCGAGGTACGACCGGACGTTGCGGCGGGTCTCGGGGACCGAGTCGCCGCCGAACTTCTCGACCAGGGCGTCGGCCAGCACGAGCGCGACCATGGCCTCGGCGACGATGCCCGCGGCGGGCACGGCACAGACGTCGGAGCGCTGGTGGTGCGCCACCGTGGCCTCGCCGGTCGCCACGTCGACGGTGGCCAGCGCGCGCGGCACGGTCGCGATGGGCTTCATCGCGGCCCGTACGCGCAGCAGCTCACCGGTCGTCAGGCCGCCCTCGGTGCCGCCGGAGCGGCCGGAGGTCCGCTTCAGGCCCTCGGGGGTGGAGACGATCTCGTCGTGCGCCTGGGAGCCGGGTACGCGGGCCAGCTCGAAGCCGTCGCCGACCTCGACGCCCTTGATGGCCTGGATGCCCATGAGCGCGGCGGCGAGGCGGGCGTCGAGGCGCCGGTCCCAGTGGACGTGGGAACCGAGGCCGACGGGCACTCCGTACGCCAGGACCTCGACGACGCCACCGAGGGTGTCGCCGTCCTTGTGGGCCTGGTCGATCTCCGCGACCATCGCCTTCGACGCGTCGGCGTCGAGGCAGCGCACCGGGTCGGCGTCGAGCTTGTCGACGTCGGCGGGGGTCGGGTAGACGCCGTAGGGGGCCTTCGCCGAGGCGAGCTCCACCACGTGGGAGACGATCTCGATGCCGGCGGCCTCCTTGATGAAGGACCGGGCGATGGCGCCGAGGGCCACGCGGGCGGCCGTCTCACGGGCGCTGGCGCGCTCCAGGATCGGACGGGCCTCGTCGAAGCCGTACTTCTGCATGCCCGCGAGGTCGGCGTGGCCGGGGCGGGGACGGGTCAGGGGCGCGTTGCGGCCGGTGTCCTTGAGCAGCGCGGGGTCGACCGGGTCGGCCGACATGACGGTCTCCCACTTGGGCCACTCGGTGTTGCCGATCATGACCGCGACCGGGGAACCCAGCGACAGTCCGTGCCGGACGCCGCCGAGGAAGGTGATCTCGTCCTGCTCGAACTTCATCCGGGCACCGCGGCCATAGCCGAGCCGGCGCCGGGCCAGGTGGTCCGCCACCAGCTCGGTGGTGACCGGGACGCCGGCGGGAAGGCCCTCCAGCGTCGCGACCAGTGCCGGTCCGTGCGACTCTCCTGCGGTCAGCCAACGCAACCTGCTCAACGATGCTCCTCATGCTCGCGCCTGGCACTGCGACGGCGCGATCGGGTGCGCGGCCCTGACCCGCCTCACCCGATCCTCCCACGTCCGGGCGGGTGCGCCGGTCCCGGTCCAGCAGTCGGACGACGGGTACGGGGCGCACTCTGGCGCGTCCGGCTATCCGTTCCCTACGCGCGCACGTGCCCGGCGGGCTCAGTGGCGGGCGCGCAGCGCCTCTTCGCCGGCGGCCCGCATGGCCGCGAGCGGGGCGGTGGGACGCCCGGTCATCTGCTCGACCTGGAGGACGGCCTGGTGGACCAAGAGGTCCAGGCCGCCGAGGAGGGTGCCGCCGCGGCCGCTCCAGGCGGCGGCGAGGGCGGTGGGCCAGGGGTCGTAGAGGACGTCGAAGAGCGTGCCCGGGGCCTCGGGCACGGCGCCGGTGAGGGCGTCGGTGGCCCCGGCCGGGGTGGTCGCGATGACCAGGGG
>NZ_JBHWBP010000393.1:0-6715 GCF_042735575.1 Streptomyces sp. NPDC059564
CCAACCAGATCAACAACACCAAAGACGACGCGTCGTACGGCTTCAGCTCGTCGAAGCGGTTGCCGAGGACCTTCGCCGCCCACTGCGGGTCCTGGAGCAGCGCCCGGCCGACGGCGACCATGTCGAACTCGTCGCGTTCCATGCGGTCCAGGAGGTTGTCGATGTCGCCGAGCGCCGCACCCTCGCCGGCGAAGGCACGGATGAAGTCCCCGTCGAGGCCGACCGAGCCGACGGTGATCGTCGGCCGGCCCGTGAGCTTCTTGGTCCAGCCCGCCAGGTTCAGGTCCGAGCCCTCGAACTCCGGGAGCCAGTAGCGCCGGGTGGAGGCGTGGAACGCGTCGACGCCCGCCGCCGCCAGCGGGGCCAGGATCGCCTCCAGGTCCTCCGGGGTCTGCGCGAGCCGTGCGTCGTAGGCCTCCTGCTTCCACTGCGAGTAGCGGAAGATCACCGGGAAGTCGGCCGGGACGCGCTCGCGGACCGCTGCCACGATCTCCGCGGCGAACTTCGTACGGGCCACCGCGTCGCCGCCGTAGGCGTCGGTGCGGCGGTTGGTCCGCTCCCACAGGAACTGGTCGAGCAGGTAGCCGTGGGCTCCGTGCAGTTCGACGCCGTCGAAGCCGATCCGCTCGGCCTCCGCGGCGGCGTCGGCGAACGCGCCGATGACGTCGTCGAGGTCGGCGCGGGTCATCGCCTTGCCGGTCCCCTCGGTGCCGTCGACGCGGATGCCGGAGGGGCCGACGGCGGGGGCGTCGGCGTACGGTGCCTCGCCCTGCTTGCGCACCATGCCTATGTGCCACAGCTGGGGCACGATCGTGCCGCCCGCCTCGTGCACGGCCGCGGCGACCTTCGCCCACCCCGCCAGCTGGTCCTCGCCGTGGAACCGCGGCACCCGGTCACTCTGCCCGGCGGAGTCGTGACCGACGTAGGTGCCCTCGGTGACGATCAAGCCGACACCCGCGGCGGCCCGGCTGGCGTAGTACGCCCGCACGTCCTCGCCGGGCACGCCGCCGGGGGAGAACATCCGCGTCATCGGCGCCATCGCGATGCGGTTGGGGACGGTCAGGCCGTTCAGCTTGACGGGCCGGGACAGGATCTCGGCCGCGCGGGAGGCGGTGGACGTGGTGACGGTCATGCGGGTCCTCCGGGTTGAGGCTGTGGCTCGTCGGGTGACAACGAGAAGTGCATAGTACACATGTTATGTATCATGCATATTGCGGGTCCGGCCGTCGTGCGGCGCCGCCCGCCGGCCGAGCCGTGCAGGGGCCCGCCGGTCCCCGGGTTCACAGGTCCGCGATAATGGAGCGCCGGAAGGAGCGGGAGGCGCAGTGCTGGAGAAACTGGAACGGGAGCTGATGCTGCTCTCGCGACACCAGGTGCTTGCCCGGCGCGAGCGCGACCCCGAACGCCTGGAGCGGTCGGCGTACCTGCTGCTCAGCCGGATCGACACGCAAGGCCCCATGTCCATCGGGCAGTTGGCTGAGGCCTTCGGGCTCGATACCTCGACCGTGAACCGCCAGACGGCCGCGCTGCTGCGTTGCGGACTGGCCGAGCGCGTCGCGGACCCGGACGGCGGCATGGCCCGCAAGCTGCGCATCACCGTCGAAGGCGGGAGCAGGCTCGCCGAAGACCGTGAGGTCAACCGGTCCTGCCTGGCCCGGGTGGTCGCCGACTGGTCCCCTGAGGAGGTACGGGAGCTGGCGGACGTCCTGGTCCGGCTCAACCGCAGCGCCGAGGCCCTCGAAGGACGGTACTGGCCGCGCACGGAGGACGGCGACACCCTCGCCACATGCCACCCTCCGGTCCCGCACGGATCCCCGACTCCCGCTCCGCAGGAACCCGCGACTCCCGCCCCGTAGGCACACCCACGGCCCGCCCCGTGGAAACGCCCGCGCATCGGGCGGCGCCCAGGCCCCGGCGAACGGCCGCGCCCCGGTCGGCCTGCTGCCGATTCCGATCAGTGGCGTTGCCCATCCCGGCCAGGCATCGCGCTCGGTCGGGCGATCGGCTTTGCCGCCGGGAGCCGTCAACGTTTGCCGGTCACCGCTGGAAGCGCTCCGCCAGCGAAGGCGCCGACAGCCACCGCCAGGACCAGCTCGGCGCCGTCACCGACTCCGCGGCCGCCCCGGACGCGCACCGCTCGGCGATGTTCCGTAGATCGGAGCACCTTGACAGCCCAAGTGATTAGCCGCCATATTATCTGCATGACGAGGGACGACATCGACGGCGAGGCACCCACGCTGGACCAGGCCAGGCGCCAGCTCGAGCACTACGGCCTGGAGGTCGATCCGCAGGCGGTGCTGGTCGCGGTGCGGCTGATCTCGGCGGGCGCGAGGGTCGGCCGGGCGGCAGAGGCGCATTTTGCCCGGTTCGGCCTGTCGACGGGGCGCTACCGCCTGCTCGCCGACCTCGAAGACCACGGCGGCGAGAAGTCCCCCTCACACCTCGCGGCCGACCTCGGTGTCTCCAGGGCCACGGTCACCGGCCTGCTGGACGGCCTCGAACGCGAAGGCCTGATCGCCCGCCGCCCGTCGACGGAGGACGGCCGGGGCACGGTGGCCATCCTGACCGCGCGCGGTGCGCAGCGCCTGCGCGACATGGCGTCCGAGCATTTCGGGCGGCTTGAGGCGATGGTGGACGGGCTCTCCGTCGAGGAGCGCGCCGTGTTCCTGGATCTGCTCGCCCGCGTCGTGCGCGGCAGTGCGGCCCTGACCGCCGACTGACCCGGCCCTCAGCCGGTTTGGCCCCACCCTTCGAGTGGGGCCCTTTTTCCGAGGTAATAGTTAGCTGCCTAATTAAATTGCGGGCAGAGCCGACCCACCCCGCCGCATCCCTTCGCTTCCCTCACACGAACGAGAAAGAGGCCAGCATGCCTGCAACGAAGGACAGAACCAACCGAAACCGGGCAGCCTCCCGGCCATCCCGGCCGTTCACCCTGTGGCGCGAGGTACTGACCGCCTACGCCGCCCCCGCGCTGATGGCCGGTACCGCCGGAGTCGTCACCGGGCAGCAGGACCTGGCCGTCGCCGCCTGCACCACCATCGCCGGCACCTCCGCCGTGGTGGCGTTCCTCGTCGGAACCTGGCTGCGGCACGGCGGGCAGCCCCGGCGGTGGACCACCACCACGCCGCGCGTCGCCCTGACGGCCGCACTCGTCATCACCACCGCCGGCACGGCTGCCCTGCTGGGATGGTTCACCGCCCAGTGGATACCCGCCCACACCCCGATCCCCGCCACCCCGTGGCTGGAGCGCCTGCGCATCGATCTGCCCGTCTCCGCAACCCTCGCCACCACCATCGTCACCCTGCGCTGGCGCAGCACCACCACAGCATCCCGGCCGTAACCCGCGCCGGCACCGCACCGGACCCACCCGACCGAGCCAACCCCGGCAGCACCCGCCGCCGGGAAGTCACCAAGGAATGAGCACCCGTTGATCGTTGTCATGGGAGCGACCGGAGCAACCGGGAACGCCCTGCTCCACAGCCTCCTCACACTCGGCGCACCCGTCCGCGCACTGACCCGCACCCCGCACGGGCCGATCCCCGGTACCACCGGCGCACACCAACCGCCCGTCGAGGTCCAGTACGCCGACGCCACCGCCCCCCACTCCCTGCGCACCGCGTTCAAGGGCGCCAGCCAGCTCTTCCTCGCCATGGCCAACAGCCCCGAACAGGTCGAACTCGAAACCCGCGTCATCGACATCGCCGCCCACGCGGGCATCGGACACATCGTCAAGCTCTCCGCACCCGCCGCCGAACCCGACTCCCCGGTCGCCATCTCCCGCGGACACCACACCGTCGAGGAACACCTGCGCGCCAGCGGCCTCACCCACACCATCCTGCGCCCCTACGCGTTCATGCAGAACCTCCTGCGCCTGGCCCCCACCGTCGCCCAGGGCGTCATCCTCGGCACGACGGGCGACGCACCCTTCAACCACATCGACTGCCGAGACATCGGCGACGTCGCCGCCGCCGCCCTCACCAGGCCCGGCATCGCCGGCGGCACCTACACCCTGACCGGACCCGAGGCCGTCTCCTACCCCGAGCTCGCTTCACGACTGACCACCCTGACCGGCCATCAGACCCGCTACGTCAACCTCACGCCGAACGAACTGCGCGGCAACCTCATCCACAACGCCCACATGCCCGCATGGCTCGCCGACCACGTGACGGAGATCCAGCGACTCGCCATGGACCGGCCTGAAAGCCCCACCAGCACCGTGATCGACATCCTCGGCCGCCCGCCCCGTACCCTCGACGCCTTTCTGCACGAACACCACGCCTACTTCCGCCGATAAGACGCAACGCCGGTGACCTCGAGGGCCAGGACGTGCGCATCGCGTCCGTCGGCCAGGTATCCGCCATCTGCTCCGCGAACCGCACGATGAGGCACCTGTCCGTCCTGGACATCGCCCGGCTCGGATGGCCACCGCGGCAACGCCCCGGCCCCGGCATGTGCCGGGGCCGGGGCGTCTCGATCGTAGCCGTCAGCATGGGGGACGACGACCGTGCGTCGAGATCCCCGAGGAATCCGGAGGTTCCCGGGCCGCCTGATGCCTGCTTCCAACCCGTGGCTGCCGAGTGGGCCGTTCAGGCGGGCCAGGTGCCGAGTGCGTGGGCGAGGCGGTTGCTCTCCTCGCGGGTGATGCCCTGGGCGAGGCGAGTCCCACACCGCGGACTCATGTACCCGTCACAGTGCGGGATTCCGAGGAACGGCTCTTGGTTGCCGGAGAGCGGAGACGCGGCGGGAAGCGTCCATTCAGCCGGCTCCCACAAGGGGTGGTCGGCGAGCAGCGCTCCCGCGAGATGCGGGGCCAGCGCTGTGGGTACGCCCGCCTGCGCCAGCGCGCCGCCGAGTCGGCCACATCAGGTAGGCCGCCCAGAACCCCGGCAGCGCCAGCAGCTCCTCCCCTGCGACGACCGGGGTGTTCTCGTATCGCTCCATCAGCACGGCCGGGGTCTTCCGCCGCGCGGTCTAGGTCAGGGCGGCGATGACCTCGCGTGCCGCGCGTTCGCCCTCGGTGGCGCCGCCTTCCATGAAGCCCTGGAAGTCGTAGCTACAGTGCTCGCCGCCGATATGGACGTTGCCCTGGGCGGTGCCTTCGTAGCGGGCGTAGCGGTGGAGGTAGCCGGTGGGCCAGTACGAGTAGGCGCCGAGGGAGTAGGGGTTGCGGTGCCAGGCCGACAGTTGGGCGCGTCCGTTCCAGGCGCTCTTGGTGCCGGGGAAGAACGCGTCGATGCCGGTGAGCATCCGGGTGGCGAGGGTGCGTACGTAGGGGTCGGTCTCGGTGGCGAAGGGGGTCGCGGGGGTGAGCGCGCCGGCCAGGGTGCCTCCCCCGTACTGGAGCAGGATGCCTCCGTTTCCGGGTTGGACCTTGGTGGTGTCCCAGGTCTGCTGGACGTCGGAGTCGGTGAAGCAGTCGCCGGCGGAGACGCCGGGCCAGGGGCCGGTACCGCGCCAGGGCCGGCTGGTGAACTGCATGTTGAGCTTGGTGCAGTAGCCCATGCGGGCGTCGCGCAGGAGGTTCCTCATGAGCGGGTCGAATCCGGCTGCGCTGAGGTCGATGCGCTGGAGTACGGGCAACGGCAGGCACAGGACGGTGTGGTCGGCGGTGACGGTGCGGGTGGTGCCGGACTCGTTGAAGGTGAGGGTTTGGGTCCCGTCGGCGTTGGCTCGGACGGCGGTGAGTTCGCGGCCCATCAGCAGGGAGCCGGTGGGCAGGGTCTGTGCGATGGCGTGGGGAAGCTGGTCGTTGCCGCCGGTGATGTGGTAGCGCTCGTCGGACAGGCCCCAGACGTTGAAGTGTCCGGGGTTGGGCTGGTAGCCCATGAGGAGGACTAGGGCGAGGGCGGACTGGTCAACGGTGTCGGCGCCGTATTCGACGTTGTAGGCGACGTCGATGAACTGGCCCAGGCGTGAGGTGTGGCCGCCGGGGACCCGGGTCTCGATCCACTGGTGGAGGGACATGTTGTCCAGGGCAGTGCCGGTGGGGGTGGTGGTGTTCCAGGTGACCTCGCCCGCCTCCTGCAGATCGCGGTGCAGGGCCTGGTAGACGGCCTTGAAGTCTTCGTCGGCCTGGGCGCGGGGGTAGTAGGCGCCGTCGAACCAGAGGACTTCTTCGGCTCCGTTCGGTCCGCCGCCGAGGAAGTCCTCGGCGGACAGGTTGAAGCGGCGGCAGAGTTCGAGGATCTTCTTGTGGCTGGTGTCGATCAGCTCGCCGCCGATCTCGGAGGTCTGGCCGTAGGCCCAGTGGTCGCGCTGGGTCCACATGCGGCCGCCCACGCGGGTGGGGTTGGCCTCGTAGACGGTGCAGGCGATGCCCGCGTCCTTGAGGGTGAGGGCTGCGGTCAGGCCGGCGATGCCCGCGCCGACGACGGCGACGCGGGGGTTGCCCGTCGGCGGCTTCTTGCCGTCCAGTGCCGGTGCGGTCTCGGCCCGCGCGGGCGCGGTGACGGAGGCACCGGCCAGGGCGGTGCCGAGGCCGAGGGCCGCGGCGCGCTCCAGCAGGGCGCGGCGGCTCAGGCCCCGTACGTCGGCGGCGGGCAGGGACAGCCGGCGGGCGGCCGCGTGTTCGGCGGCGAGTCGCCTCAGGGCGTGCATGACGGAGGTTCGGGCCATGGTGGGTGGCTCCCGGGGTGTCAGACGTTCGCGGCGGAGGGGGAGGCGGTCTCGGTGCCGGGGTCGGCGCGTTCGGTGGCGTCTTCCAGGACGATCCGGC
>NZ_JBHWBP010000394.1:0-6698 GCF_042735575.1 Streptomyces sp. NPDC059564
GGCCGCGGCCGGTGCTCACTTGACGGAGACCTGCGAGATGTCGAGGACGCCGGTCCAGTCGCTGATGACGACGTTCTTGACGTCCTTGCCGACGAGCCGCTTGTAGACGGGGTGGAAGAGCGGCACGTCGAGGGCCTGCTCGCCGATCTTCTTGTCGAGCGCGCCCCAGCGCTTGCCCGCCGCCGCGAGGTCGGTGAGCTTGGCGATCTCGTCGATCTCGGTGTTCACGGCGGGGTCGTTCAGCTGCGCGTGGTTGTAGTTGGAGCCGTTGGTGACGATCTGCCGGCCGTCGAAGATCGGGGCGAGGAAGGGGCCGCCGGAGGGCCAGTCGGCGCCCCAGCGGGAGAGGAAGAAGCCGGGGGTGTTCTTGACGTCCCAGCGCTTCTCGTTGAAGGCGTTGGTCTCCAGGCCCTCCAGCTTGACGGTGATGCCCGCGGCGGCGAGCGCCTGCTGGACGGCGGTGGCGATCTCCGGGCTGGTCTGCCGGTTCGGGGCGTTGGAGTGGGTCAGGGTGACGGTGAGCCCGTCGGGGAAGCCCGCCTCCTTGAGCAGTTCCCTGGCCTTGGCCGGGTTGCCCGTCCTGCCCGCCGGGAAGGGGTCGTAGGCGGTGAAGCCGAAGGCCTCGCGCTCGGGCAGGAAGGTGGTGGCCGCCTCCGCGAGGGCGGAGCCGCCCGCGGCGTTGACGACGCTGGTGCGGTTGACCGCGTAGGAGATGGCCTGGCGGACCTTCGGGTTGTCGAAGGGGGCCACCTTCGGGTTGAAGGCCAGGTAGTTGACGTAGCCGAAGTGGCCGGTGCCGACGCGCGCCTCCAGCTCCTTGTTCGAGCCGATCTGGGCGAGTTCGGCGGGTCCCAGGTTGGTGTCGGTGGTGACGGCGGCGGCGTCGGCGCCGGAGCTGGTGGACAGCCGCTGGTTGATGACGGCGGCGTCGAGGCCGGAGCGGACGTCGATCTTGTCCGGGTAGGCCTTGCGCTCCTCGTCGGTCTTCGGGTCCCAGTGCTCGTTGCGCTCCAGCAGCAGGGTCTCGCCGTCGTTGGTGTTCTTGACGACCTTGTACGGGCCGGAGGAGAGGGGGTGCTCCTCGTACTTGGCGCCGTTGTCCTTGGCCTTGGGGACGGGGGCGAACTGCGTCTGGGTGGCGAGGAAGGGGAACTCGCCCTCGGGCTTGCGGAGTTTGAAGACGATGGTCTTCGCGTCCGGCACCACGATGGAGTCGAGGCCCTTGCCGCCGTCCTTGTACGGGCCCTCGTAGGTCTCGCCGCCGACGAGCCAGTCCCGCAGGTAGGGCGCGCCGCCCGACAGCTCGGCGGCGAAGGAGCGCTCGATGCCGTACTTGATGTCGGCGGCGGTGATGGGGCTGCCGTCCTCGTACGTCAGCCCGTCCTTGAGGGTGTACGTCCACTCGGTGGCGTCCGCGTTGGGCTTGCCGGTGTCGGTGGCCAGGTCGGGCACGACCTTGGCGCCGGCCGGGCCGTCCTCGCGGTTGCGGGTGGTCAGGGTGCGGAAGACCAGCGAGGGAACGTTTCCTCCGCCCGAGGTGTACAGGCGGGCGGGGTCGAAGTCGCTCTGCGGCTCGTTGTTGAGGACGGTCAGGGTGCCGCCCTTCTGCGGGGCGGCACCGGTGGCCGGACCGCCACCGGCGGAGGCCTTGTCCGCGCCGTCCTTGGGCCCGCAGGCCGCGGCGCCCCCGGCCAGTACGAGGCTGACGGCGAGCGCGGCGACGCGGCGCGATATGTGGGACTGACGCATGGGAAAAGGGACCTCTCGGCGTGCTGCGCGCTGCTGGAAGCGCGTGCGGGATGCGGAATTCGGGATGCGGGAACGGCCGCGCGGGGGAGGCGGCGTTCGGGATCACCGGTGGAATGCGCACCGAGAAGGAAGGAGCCGCGCCCGCGGGCAGGAGGCCCGGGCGCGGCGAGGCGGAGTCGAGGAAACCTGATCGCGCGAACGGGCGGGCGTCAGCGACAGAAGATGTCGGCCACGCTGTGCGCGGCCACACCGAGGAGCGCCAGCTCTATGGCGGCGCTCGCGGCGGTGGTGTGGCGGTGCGACATGCGGAGAACAATTACCGATCAGCGGACGGGCTGTCAACGCGCGATCCGGTCACCGGCCCGCATTCTCCGGTCAACTTCCGGGGAATACCCAGGGATTGGGACGGCAGTGAATGTTGTCGATGTCGAGGGATTTCGTCTGCTGCTGCATGATCGGCGCGAGCGCGCCGGGCGTCTGGCAGCTCACGTGCCCGTGGCCGAGCCGGTGGCCGACCTCGTGGTTGATGAGCATCTGCCGGTACGCGAGCATCTGGTCCGCGCCGTAGGTCGGCGAACCCTGCGCCCACCGGAAGGCGTTGATCATCACGCGCTCGGTCGCGGCGGAGTCGCAGGAGACGTTGTCGACGGTGGTGTCCAGGCCCGACTTCGCGCACCAGGTGCCGGTGGTCCCGGGGCTGGCCAGGGTGACCACGAAGTCGGCCTCGCCGCCCGGCACCCGCTCGAAGGTCATCGCACCGTCGTGGCTCCAGCTGCGCGGGTCGTTGAGGGTGCGCTGCACGGCCTCGGCGAACAGCTGCGGGTCCAGGCCCAGGCCCTGCTCGACGTCGACCCGGTAGTGCCACACCTTCCCCTTGCCCGGGGCCTTGGCCACGCCGGGCACGGTGTCGAAGAGGCCGGGGCCGGCGAGTTTCGCGTCGATGGGCAGCTGCCGCGCCATCTGCTCCTCGTACGTGGGCTGCGGCGCGGCCTGCGCGGGCGGGGAGGCGGGGGTGGGGCGGCCGTCGGAGCGGGAGGCGGCGGACTGCCCGCTCAGGGCGCGGTCGGCGCCGTCGTCCCCGGAGGCGCGGGCGCTGCCGGCGGTGGAGTCGTTCTCGGTGGCCACCTGGCCGGCCACGACGACGGCCAGCACGGTGGTGACGGCCGCCGCGGCCATGCCGGTGTACGTACGGATCCGCGTGCCGCGCCCGTTCGGGGGCTTCTCGGCTTCGGCCGGTTCCCCGGGCCTGCGCGGGCCGGGCACGCGGCGGTGGGAGCCGGTGGAGGTGAGGGCGTCCGGCTCGGGCGGCGCGGCCACCGGGGTGACCCGGGGGAAGCCCGCCGCCGGGGTGTCGGTGTCCCGGACGGACGGCGGGGTGTGCAGGACGGTCCGGGGGACGCCGCGCCAGTCCCCGTAGACGGCGCCGGGCGCGGGGGCCGGTCCGGCGCCCCAGGCCCCGCCGGGCTCGCGCTGCTCGGGGTGCCCGCCGGGGCGGGCGCCGCGCGGGCCGGGGCGGGCCGGGGGGACGTGGCCCCGGTGGCTGACGGTGGGCTCGGCGGTGCCTGCGCGCGGGCCGGGGGCGGCCTCGTAGGGGCCGGGGGCGGGCACGTACGGCTCGGGCCGGAACGCCTCGGGCCGGTACGGCCGGGAGCCCTGCCGCTCGGGCTCGTACGCCCCGAGCCGGGGCGGTTGCGCCTCGGGCCGGGGACCCTGCGGCTCGGGCCGGAACGACTGGTGCGGGTACGGCTGGCCCGCCTGCAACTGGGGCTCGTACGGCCCGGACTGGTACGGCTCGGGCCGGTAGGACGGGGGCTCGTACGGTCCGGGCGCCTGCGGCCCGGGCTCGTACAACTCCCCGCCGTACGGCGCCGACGCGCCCGGCCCGGGCTGCGGCGGCCCCGCCTCCGGCCGCGGGCGGGCGGGGGCGGGGTCCTTGCGACTATGTCGTCCCACGGTCTCAGCCCTTGCCGTCTTCGGTGTCCCGGTCGGTGTCGTGCAGCAGCTCCCGGAAGGCGGCGGCCACCACCTCGGGGTACTCCATCATCGCCACGTGCCCTGCCTCGGGCAGGCTCAGCAGCCGCGAACCCCGGAAGGCCGCGGCGGCCTTGCGCGCCATACGGTACGAGACCAGTTGGTCCCGGCCACCGTAGACCAACAGCGTCGGCGCGAGCACGCGCTGCGCCTGGCGCCACAGGCCGTGCTGTCCGCCGAGGGTGTAGGCGTCGACGATCCCGCGCGAGGAACGGGTCATCGCCTCCCAGAAGTACGGCAGTTCCATCCGCCGCCGCATCTCCTCGACGGCCTGCAGGAATCCCTCCTCCGTCACCCGTGAGGAGTCTCCGTAACAGAGCTCCGTCACCCCCCGGGTGCGCTGCTCGGCCGTCAGGCCCCGCGTGAGGCGCCCGAACAGGGATGCCATTCCCGGTACGGCGAGCAGGGCGGTGGGCACGGCCGACTTCTGCACGCGCAGTTCGGGCAGCGCGGGCGAGACGAGGGTCAGGGTGCGCACCAGGTCGGGCCGGACGGCGGCGACACGGGTGGAGGCGGCACCGCCGAGGGAGTTGCCGAAGAGGTGGACGGGCCCGCGTCCGGCGGCGTCGAGGTGGCGGATGACCGCGCGGGCCAGCCCGGTGACGGAGTAGTCCCGGTCGGCGGGCGGGGCCGACCAGCCGAAGCCGGGCAGGTCCAGGGCCTCGCCGTCGACGGTGTCGGCCAGCCGCTCCATGAGCGAGGACCAGTTCTGCGAGGACCCGCCGAGCCCGTGCACGAACAGCGCGGGCGGCAGCCCCTCCCGCACCGGTGGCCGGAAACGTACGTTCATTTCGAGGCCCGGCAGCGCGACGGTGCGCAGCTGCTCTCCTTCGGCCACCCGCACGGCTCCCACCTGGGAGATCGGCTCGACGGTGGACCGCACACCCGGCAGCTCGGTCGAAGACATGGGCCAATGTTACGAGACGATCACGCCGACCCCCCTTTCTTCGCTTGTGTTGGCGGTCACAAGACCGCCTGGCGTCGGGCCCGCGATCCTCCTAGGCTCTAAGTGGGACACGAGCGAAGGCGAGGGGAGCGGCATGACTGTCGACCCTGCGGAACCCGACACCTTCCGGGAACAGCTACGGGAATCGCTCAGCGCGGAGGCTCCGGAAGCGGACGCCGCGGAGCAGCACACCGAGATCCAGCCGCAGGAGGACGATGCGCTCGTCGGCCTGGAGCCGCTCGAAGCCCCGGAGGCGGACGCCGCCGAACAGGCCCGGGTGGTCCCGCTGGACGAGGACGACTACCGCTGACGGGCGCTGACCAGCGTGTCAACGGTGTGTCCGTACGGTCCGTACCGCGAGAAAACTCGGCTTGAACCCACCAGATTCGGTTACCGAAAAGTACGATGGCGGCGCGGCGCAGAGCGCACTGTGTTCTTGAAGAAAGTGGGAGGCGGCGTGACAGCCATCGAGCAGACCGAGGCAGCGCGTCCGCGGGGCACGCGACTGCCGCGCCGTGCCCGGCGCAACCAGCTCCTGGGCGCGGCCCAGGAGGTGTTCGTCGCGCAGGGTTACCACGCTGCGGCGATGGACGACATCGCGGAGCGCGCCGGCGTCAGCAAGCCGGTGCTGTACCAGCACTTCCCCGGCAAGCTCGACCTCTACCTGGCGCTGCTGGACCAGCACTGCGAGGCCCTGCTGCTGGCGGTGCGCACGGCGCTGGAGTCCACCAGCGACAACAAGCTGCGCGTGGCCGCGACCATGGACGCCTACTTCGCGTACGTCGAGGACGAGGGCGGCGCGTTCCGGCTGGTCTTCGAGTCGGACCTGACGAACGAGCCGGCGGTGCGCGAGCGCGTCGACCGGGTCTCCCTGCAGTGCGCGGAGGCCATCTCGGACGTCATCGCCGAGGACACGGGCCTGTCGAAGGACGAGTCGATGCTGCTGGCCGTGGGCCTGGGCGGCGTCTCGCAGGTCGTGGCCCGCTACTGGCTCTCCAGCGAGAGCCCGGTCGCCCGTGACACGGCGGTGGGCCTGCTGACCTCGCTGGCCTGGCGCGGCATCGCCGGTTTCCCGCTGCACGGCACGGAGGTCTGAGCGGCCCGGGCCGGGGCCTGACCGGCCGCTGTTCGCTGCGAGCGTGTCCGCCGCGAGCCGATCGTGTCCCCTCTCCGGGCTAATGTGGACCGGGTACGGCGCGGCTGATCGCGCGAACCGGACCGTCGGAGGGACAAAGCCGTGGAGGTCAAGATCGGCGTGCAGCACGCACCCCGGGAGATCGTGCTGGAGAGCGACCTGAGCGCCGAGGAGCTGGAGGCCGTCGTCGCCGCCGCGCTGTCCGGCCAGTCGCCGCTGCTGAGCCTGACCGACAACAAGGGCCGCAAGGTCCTCGTGCCGTCGGACCGCCTGTCGTACGTCGACCTGGGCGAGCCGAACGTGCGCAAGGTCGGTTTCGGCGCTCTCTGAGTCACCGGGAACCGGGCTCCGGTTCCCCCACGATCGGCCCGGCGGTAGTTCCGCCGGGCCGTTTCCGTTTCTTCCGCTTCGGGTAGGACCGCAGTGACCCGGTTTGCCCTGACGTATGGGAGTGACCTGATGCTGCTGATGGAGGCGCTCGGCTCCGGCCTGCTCGGCCTCGCGCTGGCGGGCGCGGCCGTGCGCGTACTCGCCAAGCGGCTGCCGTCCACCAGAACAGTGCTGGTCAGCGGGGTGTCGGGGGCGCTCTTCGGGGCTTATCTGACGCACACCGCGCTCGGTCCGGGGCACAACACGCTGGCCGCGACCTTCCTGGGCGGCCTCGGCGTGTCGGCCGTCGTGCTCTCGCTGCTGCTGCGGCCCGCGGCGGGTTCCGGCAGATCCTCCAGGCGGCCTCCGTTTTCGCTCCCGTCGCGGAGTTGAGCGGCGCTGGAGCCTGACCCGCAGCCCGGCCTGAGGCCCAGTCGTACGTCGGCCCCGGCCGCGGAGGGTTCCCCC
>NZ_JBHWBP010000395.1:0-4761 GCF_042735575.1 Streptomyces sp. NPDC059564
GATGCGCAGCATGGGCTGGAGCGGCCACAAGTCCTTGTTGTCGGTCGGGTACTTGGCGAACGTCACGTCCGCGTCCAGGACCTGGCTGGGCAGTTCGGTCTTCCCGGCACGGGTCGCGCCGTAGGACCCGGCACCGCGTTGGGCATCGTCGAGTTGCTTGGTCAGGGTGTAGCCGGGCACGCACTGCCCCGACTTGTCGTCCGGGCACTCGTAGTCCCCGGCCAGCTCCCAGATCATCGCGCCGCCCGCGCCTTTGTCCTTGATGTAGTCGGCCTTGGCGGCAGTGTCCTGGGTGTCCTGCGTGGAGAGGAACACCTTCTTGTCCTTGTGCCACAGCCAGGACGCCTTGAGCGTGCCGTTCCAGTGACGGGTGTATCCGTCGGTCCGGTTCGCGGTGTCCTTCGGGTCCAGACCGAACCGGGGCAGGTAGCTGGTCACAGCGCCCCGCTCCAGGTTCTTGGCGTGCCACATCGGGTTGGATCCGGCGGCCAGCTCGTCGCCCGCGGCGGTCTGGTCGTGCCACAGGTTGTCGATGCCGGAGGCACCGGAGCCGCACGCCGTCGTGCCGCCGTTGGGGCCGGTCCCGTCGGGGCACTGGGACTGGTCCTTCAGTTTGGAGACGCCCCACAGCCCGTTGCCCTGACCTCCCTGGACGTCCTTCCAGCCGCGTGTGTAGTACGGCACGCCCAGGTTGATGCGCCCGGCCTGCAGTGCGCCACGGAAGTAGTGGTAGGACCAGTCGGTGTTGAAGAAGCCCTCCTGCTGGTACTCGGGGTTCTTGACCTTGTCGTAGATCCCGGTGGCCTCCAGCTCGACGTCCTTGCCGTCGTCGTACAGCGGTGCCTGCGGGCCGACGTAGTTGTTCCACGAGCCGTGGTAGTCGTAGGACATCGTGTTGACGAAGTCCAGATACTGCAGAGCGCGGAAGTCCTCCTGCCCGCGCAGCAGATACCCGGACGCGGAGGCCGCCGCGGTGAGCTGGTAGTACTTGTTGTCCGCGGCCGACGCGGCATCGAGCTTCTCGCGCAGGGTCTTCATCAGCGCGGTGTTGCCCGCGTTCAGGCCCTTGCGGCGGGGGTTGGAGATGGGCCAGTCCTCCGGGTTGCCCGCGTCCAGGAGGGAGGTCGGGTACTCGTAGTCGATGTCGACACCGTTGAAACCGTACGTGCGCAGGAACGTGACGACGGAGTCGGCGAAGGTGTTGATGGCGGGCTGGTTGACGCTGCCGTCCTCCCTGGTGGTGAGGCGGTACAGGCCACCGGTCTTTTCGCGGCTGCCGTCGGGCTTCAGGGTTCCGCCGGTCTCGGCCCAGCCTCCCACGGAGATGAGGGTTCGGACCCTAGGGTGCTCCTTCTTGTACTTGTTCAGGAGGTTGAAGTTCCCCTTGTACGGCAGGCTGCCGTCCATCTCGGCGCCGGGCACGTGGGGCCAGGTCATGCCCGTGGCCGGGTTGTCCGGGTCGTTGACGTCGCCGACGGAGATGCGGTTGCCGCCGTCGACGTGCGCGAAGGCGTAGTTGACGTGGCTCACCTGCCCCCAGGGGATGCTGCGCGGCAGGTACATGGGCTGCCCGTTCCTGCCGGTGCGCCAGCCGGTGAAGTACCCCACCACCCGCCGCGGATGCCGTTCGCCCATCACTTCGCGGCCCTGGCCGTCGTAGATCAGGCAGTAGGGCGTGTTGACCCCCTTCGTCGCCGTCATACCGTCCGGGCGGCACGTGGAGTGGTCGGCGAGGGCGGCGGCGGAGATGGACCGCGATGCCTGGTCCCTGATCACCGGCTCGGGGTCGGGCGGCGGGGTAGGGCCGTACCGCAGGGACTGTACGAGCAGGTCGTTCTTGTTCTTGCCCCAGTCGAAGATGGTGCCGCGCAACCCCGGCCACTGGTCGGTGAGCTCCCTGGGGTTGCTCAGGAGGTAGCTCTTCGACAGATCGAGCAGGTCCAGGCTCATCCGTACCACCCGGGTGCCGGAGACCAGGTCGGCCTGGACCTTCCCGTGGTCCGCGACGCGCAGCAGGGCGGCGTCGACGCGATGCTCGAAGACCGTGCCCCTCAGGGCAGGGATCACCTTGCCGACGGGGCCGGGTTCCACGATCCACTTGTCGCCGTCGCCGTCGAGGTCGACTTCGAGCAGGCCCGCCTGACCGTCGCGGAAGACCACCGCGTAGGGGTCCTTGCTGTTGCCGACGGCCGCGTCGAGCCCGTGCTCGAACACCGTCCCCTCGAACACGGGGAAGAAGTCGCGGATCGGCCCCGGACCCCGGACGCGCTGGTCGTCAATGGTGCCCTCCTTGATCGAGACATGGGTGTACCGGCCGCCGCGGAAGAGCGAGAGGTGACGCGTGCCGTCTTCCGTCAGTTCGAAGGCGGCTTCGACTCCGCCGGCGAAGTCGGTGTCGCGCAGGCTGGACCAGATGTCACCGATGTCACCGACGCCACGGAGGCGACCGGGACTGTTGGCGCCACCGATCGAGCCGTCCGCCTTCGCATCCGGATTGAAGAGCCCGAAGGCATCCCCCTGGAACAGGTAGTGGTCGCCCAGGCGCTTGCCGTCGCTGTCTGGGCCCTCCCCGTTCCATGCCGCATCGTCGATCGGCGAGGTGGAGACGATCGGCTCGTCGGGTGAGCTGCCGGCACTGCCGACGCAGCGGAAGGACCCCGCCCCCGACTCCTCGATCTCCTTGTTCATACGGACCAGACAGGCGCTGAGGGCCCGCTGGCCGTAGGCGTTGGGGTGGACCGCCTCCTGCCACTCCCCACCGCCGCCGAGACCGCTGAAGTACCGCACCCACTCCGCGTCTTCGGCGGCGATCGGCTTGTCCAGGGAGTTGTTGGACGTGGCCTGCTTCGCCGTCTCCGAGCACAGCTCGTGCCCGGAGAAGGCGTCCGACAGATCGAGGAAGGCCGCGTCCCCGTCCCGCGCGGCACCGCGCAGCATGCCACCGATCTCCGCGACCGCGCCCTCGCCCGTCCAGCTCACGTCAGCGTCGTAGAAGGGACAGCCGCCCTTGGAGTACCGGTCGTAGTGGTCGCCCTCGTAGCGCATCTCGTTCGCGGGGGGCAGCGGCGCCGGATAGCCCTGCACCACCAGGTCGTAGGTGCTCTGGTCCTGCCCGGACCCGCCCATGGTGTCGTGGATCGCGTCCAGCGTCCGGGCGACGTCCTCGCGGACGGCGCTCAGGCGTTTCTTGAGGTCCTCGTCCGCCTTCTTGCGGCAGGACTCCTTGTTGCTGATGAAGTTCACCGCACAGCTCTGGACGATGTCGGAGAACTGCAGGTCATTGCCGCCGATGGAGAGCACGACGGTACCGATCTCATGGTCTGCGGCGAGTTCCGCGAGCTGCTGGATCTGCGGTTTCTCGCCCTGGTAGTTCTTGCTGAGGATGTGCTGCGTCTCGGCGCCGGAGCAGGCGATGTTGAACCGCCGCTCCTTCGGTACGCCGCCGATGGCCGCACCCTTGATCTCCGCCACGTCGGAGCGGTGGCACGCGTCGCTTCCGGCGGCGTTCTTCTCGTAGACCTGCGTGCCGTGGGCCGCCCGGTCGGTGCCCCAGGCGTCGTTGTTGGGGTCGGTGTCGCCGTCGGGCCCGTCCGCCTTGGCATTGGCGTTGCCCTGCCAGCGGCCGCCCTCTCCCGAGATGTAGCTGTCGCCGAGGGAGACGGTGGCGGCGGGCAGACCGGACTCGACCGGGCAGACGTCGGCAGCAGCGGCCCGTGCCGCCCGCGACGCTCCCGCCCCGTCATCAGCCGTACAGGTGCCCGGCTCGTCCGCGCCCGCTTCGAAGAGAACCGGGAAGTGGTCGGAGCCGAATGAACTCGAGAGCCGCTTGGCCTTGAGGCCTTCGCCGGCGCCCCCGTCGACCATGTAGTCGAGCTCCGCGCCCTTCCTGTGCGTGTTCGCACCGGAGAAGACGACGCGCTCGTCGTCCTCCAGTTCCATCACGCTGGTGAGAGCACCCTGGTCCTCCGCGAAGTTCTCCTTCTTGGCTCCCTTCAGCTTATTCCGCTGCGTGTTGAAGGCCCGCGACTTCTCGTCGGGGAACCGGTTGAAGTCCCCCATGATGGCCCAGCCGGCCTTGAAGTCCGTCTGTTTGTGCAGGCCCGAGATGTCCTCGACGATGCCGTCGGCGTTGTTGTTCGACCGCTTCGGCGCTGTGGTGGCGTGGATGGAGTAGTACCACTTCCCGTCGAGTTTCATCCCGAGCGCGGGGAAGGCCTTTCCGGTGGCGTCGCCCCGCACCTGAACCGCGTGCAGGTCATCGTGGGAGGCGGCGCGCTTTTTGGTGGCGATGGCGAGACTGCGGCGGTTGCTGCCGGTGCGGATGCGGTAGACGGTGATGTCGCCGTCCCAGTGGAACTCCTCGACCCGCCAGCTCCCCACGCGGGTTCCGCTCGGGCTGCGGTTGGCGACGTCGAAGGCGGCGGCGGGCGCATGGCCCAGCAGGTCCCCATCGGCCACTTCCTGGAGAGCCACCAGGTTGAGGGCGTGGTCCTTGATCAGGCCGGGAACCTTCTGAAGGGTGTCGTGTTTGCCGTCCCAGGTGTTCCAGGTGGCCAGCTTGAGGTTGGACGGCGCTGCGACCGCGGGTGTTGCGGGCAGGAGGGCGACGGGGAGTAGCCCCGCGAGGAGGGCGAGTCCCGCAGTGGTGGGGGGGGGGGGGGGCCCCCCGCGGGCCCGGCGGGGGGGCGAGGGGTGGGTATTTAGTTGACACGGCCAAAAGGGTTGGGAAAGCGGGGAGGTGTTGTTAGGGGGTATAAAAAT
>NZ_JBHWBP010000395.1:4771-6678 GCF_042735575.1 Streptomyces sp. NPDC059564
GGCCGCGCCGCCGGGGTTGTCGGGGGCCGGGCGGGCGCGGGGCTTCCCCCCGGCGGGGTGGGCGTGGCCGCCGTTGGGCCCTGGGGTCGGGCCCCACCAGGGCGCCCTCAGGGATCGAAAGGGATGCATATTTCCTTCCCAGGCCAAAATGGATGGCACTAGCGGAAAGGTAGTGAACGGGGATATATACGGTCGAGTAGGAACCGAGACATCTGCTTTGAGCCGCCCCGTCGAGCCGGGTCGGGACCCTGCTTTCGCTGTCCCACCGGGCAACACGAGGGATGGGAAGGGCGGGTCGGTGGCGTTCCGGACGGACGAGCAGCGCCGCGACTACGGCACATTCACCTCGGCGCCCGACGACGGGCAGGCGGCGGGGTGCTTCCTGTCGGCCGACGCCGTTCGTGGCCGGAAGAAGGGGACCAAGCCGACGAATTCGACCACCGCGAAGTAGACGGGGCCACCATCTGCGCTGGGGCCGTCCGTGTGGTGGCGGACCACCAGGCCCCGGACCCGAATCCCCTCGCGCCGGAGGCGGCGCTGGACCACAGCCTCATGGGTGCCGAACCCGAGGAGGGTGAGACCTGCCAGTAGCGACATCACAACCCACACCGCTGCCTACCCTTCCGTTCCTTGCACGACTCTTCGGGTACTTCCTGTCGCAGGGGTTGACGCTCCATCGGCCGGCGGCGGTTCTCGGAGGCGCTAACCCCGCCACCGCACCCCGTGCCGCCGCCGCAGCCGGTGGATCTCCCACCAGGCCAATGCCGTCACCGACGCCGGGCCACCGAGGAAGGCGCAGACCGCGAGCGGCACCGGGCCCGGCGGCAGGCCGCCCGAGGACAGGCCGCGGAAGGCGAGCACCCAGACCAGGACGGTGGTGACCAGCGCGGGCAGCGCCGCGTGCAGGGCGGACAGGTTGAAGGCGTGGCGCAGCGCCGGACCGGTGGCGAAGCAGAGGAAGAAGACCACCCACCAGAACGGCGCCCAGCACACGAACATCACGGACGCCCAGAGCAGCACCCCGGACAGCCCGTTGGCGCTGCTGGGCAGCAGCCCCATCCCCTTGCTCGCCGCCGTCAACAGCAGCGGCACCAGCGTCCAGGCGCCGAAGTACCACAGGCCCGACCGGCCGGCCCGCCACAGCTTCGTCCGCATGGCCCGCCGCGTCCCGGGCCTGGCCACCCAGAAGAGCAGCGCCACTACCAACACCGCGCTGAGCAGCGCCAACCAGGGCGCGAACAGCAGCCCTTCCAGGACCTGCCCCTGCGCCTCCCACACGTCCTGCCAGCCACCGAACACGGCCAGCAGCAGCCCCGAGATGACGAGGGCTCCCCAGGCCCGCACCCGCTGCACCCGGAGCACCTCGGGATCCTCGACCAACCCTTCCGGGCGTACGGGGAAGACCCGGCGGGCCGTACGGCGGGCCGTGCGGGCCAGCTGGTAGCCGACCAGCAGCGGCACGGTCAGCCACCACAGGCACGGGAGGAGCAGCACCAGCAGCACCCCGGGGGGCATATGCTCCCGCCGCCCCCGCAACACCTCACTCAGGGGCGGCCATTCATCCTCACGCAGCCGTCGCCACAACGGCGTGTGCGGCCGCGGCGGGTCGCCCGCGGGCGGTGGCCCGGACGCAGGGGGTGGGTCGATGCTCGCGGGCGGTGGCCCGGACTGACGGGGCGGGTCGATGCTCATGGGCTTCCCTTCCACGATCCCGGGAAGGGACGCGACCCGACCCGTCTACGGTTCCCGACCGCAAACCCCGAGCTGCACGTACTTGACGATCCGCCCGTACTCGACGAACGCCTTCCCCCAGCGGGTTCCGACCAGTGCCACGAACGGCGAGGGCGGGCCCCTTCCTCCCCATGCTCTCCATGCTCTCCATGCTCTCCATGCTGGACATCCTCCCG
>NZ_JBHWBP010000396.1:0-6677 GCF_042735575.1 Streptomyces sp. NPDC059564
CAGCCTCGCGGGGGTTTGCGGGGGGGGGGGCGGGGGGCCGGCCCCCGGCAACGGCGCCGCGCGGGACGGGGACCATGTCGGAAATCCGCCAGACCCGGGCCCGGCCCGTCTGCTGGACTGGGGCCATGACCACCACAGTTGACCTCGTGGCGAAGGCCACCGCGTTCGCGGCCCTGCACACCCCCACCGCCCCCCTCGCCCTCGCCAACGCCTGGGACGTCGCCAGCGCCCGCATCGTCGAGGCCGCCGGCGCCCCCACCGTGGCCACCACGAGCGCCGGCGTCGCCTGGTCCCTCGGGTCCCCCGACGGTGACGCCCTCGCCCGGGACCGGGCCCTGGACCTGATCGCCCGCGTGGCGGCCGCCGTCTCCGTCCCCGTCACCGCCGACATCGAGGGCGGCTTCGGCGCCGACGCCGCCGCCGTCGGGGAGACCGTCACCGGGGTGCTCGCCGCCGGTGCGGTCGGCGTGAACATCGAGGACGGCGACCGCTCCCCCGCCGAGCACGCCGAGCGCCTGGCCGCCGCCCGCGCCGCGGCCGACGCCGCCGGGGTCCCGCTCTTCGTCAACGCCCGCGTGGACACGTACCTGCGCGGGCTCGGCGCGCCGGAGAGCCGCCTGGAGGAGACCCTGGCCCGCGCCGCCGCCTACCTCGCCGCGGGTGCCTCCGGCATCTTCGTCCCCGGCGTCACCGACCCCGCCCTCCTCGCCCAGCTGGCCAAGGGCATCGACGCCCCGCTCAACGTCCTCGCCGGTCCCGACGCCCCGCCGGTCGCCGAGCTGGGCGCCCTCGGCGTCGCCCGGCTCAGCCTGGGTTCCTGGGTGGCCGAGGCCGCGTACGCCGTCGCCCGCCGCGCCGCCGAGGAGCTGTACTCCGGCGGCACCTACGCCTCCCTCGCGCACTCCCTCCCGTACGGCGAGGTGAACGGCCTGCTCAAGGGCTGAGACAACCGGGAAGCGTGCAGCGGCCAACGACCATAGGATCCGGCCATGAGCACCCCGACCCCCCTGGAGAACGCGCCCACGGCCGCCCCGCAGCGCCGGGTCACCGGCGCCGTGTGGCTGGCCCTCGGCCTCGTGTACGTGGTCTGGGGCTCGACCTACCTCGGCATCCGGATCGTCGTGCAGACCATGCCGCCCTTCCTCTCGGCCGGGACCCGCTTCATCACCGCCTCCCTGGTGCTGGCCGGAATCGTCGCCTTGCGCTACGGTCCGGCCGCGCTCAGGGCCACCCGGCGGCAGCTCGGCTCGGCGGTCGTGGTCGGCCTGCTGCTGGTGCTGGGCGGCAACGGCCTGGTGGTCCTCGCCGAGACCTCGGTGCCCTCGGGGCTGGCCGCGCTGCTGGTGGCGTCGGTGCCGATGTGGGTGGTGGTGCTGCGGGCCGCCACCGGGGACCGGCCGCCGCTGCGCACCCTGGCCGGGGTGCTGGTGGGCCTGGCGGGGCTGGCGGTGCTGACGAGTCCCGGGCTGAGCGGCGAGGTCCGGCTGTCGGGGGTGCTGCTGGTGCTGTTCGCGGCGGTGCTGTGGTCGCTGGGCTCGTTCTCCGGGTCGAAGCTGCCGCTGCCGGACAATCCCTTCACGGGCAGCGCCTACCAGATGCTGGCGGGCGGGGTGGGCGGGATCCTCGTGGGGCTGCTGCGCGGCGAGCAGCACGGCCTCGACCCGGGCTCCTTCTCCACCGCCTCCTGGGTGGCGCTGGGTTACCTCGTGCTGATCGGGTCGGTGGTCGGCTTCACCGCGTACGCGTGGCTGCTCCAGTCGGCGCCGCTCTCGCTCGTGTCCACGTACGCGTACGTCAATCCGGTCGTCGCGGTGGCGCTCGGCGCGCTGATCCTCGACGAGGCGCTGACCTGGCCGATCCTGCTGGGCGGGGCGATCGTGGTGGTGGCGGTGGTCGTGATCGTCAGCACCGAGCGCAAGAAGTAGCGCCCGTCGGGGCCGACGCGTCAGCCGCGGGCCGCCCGCTCGTAGAGGGCCTTGGCCTTCTCGTCGTAGAGCGCGGCGGTGGAGTCCACGTCCGTGTCGCCGCCGCTGAGCACCCCGATCAGCCGGCCCGGCTGGCCCGTGCCGCCGCGGTCCGCGATCCAGGGGCTGCCGCTGGTGCCCGTCCAGAAGCCCGAGCAGCTGATGTAGAGCATGTCGGGGTCGTCCGTGTCGTGGCGGGTCTGGGTGGTGCAGGAGACGGGCTTGTTCTGCGGGTTGTGCTCCGACTCCGGGTAGCCGATCACGGTGACGTCCCGCTCGTACCCGGAGGTCCAGTCGGGCTTCGGCGCCTCGCCCTGCCCGGTCCGCTGCTGCAGGCTGCGGCCGTCCTCGTCGGGCTCGATGGTGAGGAAGGCGAAGTCGGCGGTCTCGTCGCCCCACTTCGTCCAGCGTTCGTCGACGTGGACCGAGCGGACCTTCCACACCCCGAGGGGCTGGGTGCCGGAGCCCTCGCCGGAGAAGGCCGGGGCGAAGGAGAGCTCGCCGATGGCGAGGCCGTCGTGGGCGACCTCGCCCGGCTGCCCGTCCTCGCCGGCCGGGGCGACGCAGTGCGCGGCGGTCGCGACGACGTTGCCCCGGGGGCTGTCGACCACGCTCGCCGTGCACCAGTGCTCCCCGTTCGCCATGAGCACGCCGACGGTGGGGAAGGGGTGCACGGACTGCTCGACGGACGCCTTGAGGAACACGACGGCGCACACCGCCGCGATCCCGGCGGCGACCGCGGCCGAGGCCCCCTTCACCACCGGGCTCATCCCGCGCCGGGGTCGGGCGTCGGTCCCTGCATCACCTTGCTGATCCACTCCAGGGAGCCCTCCCTCATGCCACGTACGTACGACTTCCCATTGTGCTCACCATCCTGGATCACCTGGAGGCGGGTGTGCACGGGGCCCTTCCCGTACTCGTGCATGAACCCCTCGGCGAGCTCCCGGCCGCTCTCCTTGGTGCCGATCTGGAAGTTCACGTACACGTCCGGACCGCCGTCCTTGATCAGCTTCTCGGCCAGCTTCTCGGGGTTGTTCGCGTCCATCTCCGCCTGGTGGCCCTTCCACAGCGGGGAATCCGGGACGATGTCGACGCCGCTCGCGATGACCGCCTTGAAGCGTTCGGGGTACTTGAGCACGTGCTTGAAGGCGCCGAAGCCGCCGGAGGAGGAGCCCATGAAGGCCCAGCCGTCGCGGGAGGTGAACGTGCGGAAATTGGCCTTCGCGAAATCGGGGACGTCCTCGGCCATCCAGGTGCCCATCTTGGGCTGGCCGGGGATGTCCGAGCCGTCGAAGTGGTGCTTGGTGTCGGCGTTGATCACCGGCATGACGAGGATGAACGGCAGGCTGGTGCCGGTCTTGACCCCGTCGATGACGGCCTGCTGGAGGCCGAGGCCCGGGCCGGTGCCCCAGTAGTTCTTGGGGTAGCCGCGGCCGCCGGGCAGGGCGATCAGCACCGGGAAGGCGCTCTTGGCGTACCTCGGCTCGTCGTACTCCTTGGGCGCCCACACCCACACGTCGCCGGTGAAGCCCGACTTCTGCCCGGTCAGCGTGGTCATGGCGATCTGCGTGCCGTCGGCCAGCTTGCCCGCGCGCAGGAACTCGGCCTTGGGCCCGGTGGGCATCAGCACCCCCGGACGGATGTCCTCCGCGGCCGCCGACTCCTGGATCTGCCCGAACGACACCGGATCCCCCAGGTCCGAGAAGAGGCCGAAGGTGTAGGCCGCGCCGCCCCCGGCGGCGAGGACGAGCGCGACCGCGCCGCCGATGAGGCCCTGGCGCAGGCGCTGGGGGCGACGGCCGCCCTTGGTCGTGGGGCCGCCGTCGCCTTGCTGGTCATACTGCACGGATTTGTTCCCGTTCCTTCTCCGGCGCCCTGGTTGGACGCGGGTCGGACCGATAGGTCCCCCTTGACACCAGTACAGAGGTGTCAACGACCGTAGGGGTTGCCTGGGACCGGGGCGACGTGGCGGGGGCCACGTGGCGGACGGGGCGGGGGCCGCGTGGCGGACGGGGCGGGGATCAGCCGGCTTCGGGCCTGGGGGCCTTGAGGACCTTGCTGACCCATTCCAGCGAGCCCTCCTTCATGCCGCGCACGTAGTGCCAGCCGTTGTGCTCGCCGTTCTGGATGTCGCGGATGGTGGTCTTGACGGGGCCCTTGCCGTACTCGCGGACGAACTTCGTCATCCGGTCCTTGCCGGTCTCCTTCGTGCCGACCTGGAAGTTGATGTAGACCTCCGGGCCATTGGTCTCGATCAGCTTCTGGGCGAGCTTCTCGGGGTTGTTCGCGTCCATCTCCGCCTGGTGGCCCTTCCAGAGCGGGGAGTCGGGGGTGATCTCGCCGCCGCTGGCTATGACGGCCTTGAAGCGGTCCGGGTACTGCAGGACGGTCTTCATGCCGACGAAGGCGCCGGAGGAGGAGCCCATGAAGGCCCAGCCGTCGCGGGACTTGTACGTACGGAAATTGGCGCGGGTGAAGTCCGGGACGTCCTCGGCGATCCAGGTCCCCATCTTGGGCTGGCCGGGTATGTCGGCGCCGTCGTAGTAGTACTTGTTGTCCGGGTTGAGCACCGGCATGATCACGATGAACGGCAGGCTGGTGCCCGCCTCGACGCCCTCGGTGATGGCCTTCTGCAGGCCGAGGCTCCGGTCGGCCCAGTAGTTCGACGGGAAGCCGTTGCCGCCGGGGAGCGCGATGAGGACCGGGAAGGCGCTCTTGGCGTACTTCGGGTCGTCGTACTCCTTGGGGGCCCACACCCAGACGTCGCCCTCGAAGCCGGACTTGGCGCCCGCCAGGCGGGTCTTGGCTATGACGGTGCCGTCGTCGAGCTTGGTGGTCTGCTTGAAGTCGGACTTCGGGCCGGACGGCATGAGCACGTCCGGGTCACCGGTGGGCTTGGGCGGGGCCGCGGGTTCGGCGGCCGGGGACTTCTGCCCGGCGCCGGCCGCGGGGGTGGTGGCCGGGGTGGTCGTCGTACCGAAGCTGACGGTCTCACCGTTGCCGGAGAACCAGTCGTTCTTCCAGCCGGCGAAGCCACCGCCGCCCAGGAGCAGCGCGCAGGCGACGCCCGCGCCGATCCACACCGCGCGCCGGGACCGGCCGCGCCCCGGCTCCCGCCCCGGCTCCCGCTCCGGCTCGGGCTCGGGGCCGGACGACGACTGCTGCGGGTACTCGTGCACGGACTCGCTCCGAACGGTCATGGCTGCCCCGGGGCGGGGCAGAGCGGCTGGACATCCACTGGTCCTGATGTGCGAGTGTCCTGGAAAGTTCCGATTCCGCGCAAAAACACGGGCGGAACTTCCGGTTGCCGGGACCGGACCGGGCGTTCACTTCAGGGTGTCGAGTACCTCGGCGCAGCGCCCGAGCAGCGCGATGAGCCGCTCCCGCTCCTCGGCGGAGAAGGCCGCGGCGAGGGCCCGCTCCACCCGTACGGCACCGGTGTCCGCCTGCTCCATCACGGTGCGGCCCTCCTCCGTGAGCCGGGTCTCCAGCACGTTGCGGTGCCACTCGTGGGGGGTGCGCTCGATGAACCCGCGCTCCTGGAGGTTCTTCAGGACGGTGTTCATCGTCGGCGGCGTGACCCCGCAGAGCCGGGACAGGGCGGCGGCGGAGATCCCCGGCTTCTCGGCGAGCCACAGCAGGGCCGCGTACTGCGGAACCGTCACCCCGGCCGGCTTGAGGGCGGTGTTCTTCGCCGCGAGAAGTGCCTGTTCGGCGCGTTTGACGTGCGCGCCGATGCGCTCCTCGGGGGGCATGGAGGTCATGCGGGCATCCTACGACCCTTGCCAATCATTAGACCTCTAACTACTCTTCGAGCACACTCACTCAAAAGAGTTCACCCACACCAAAGGGCTCACCCATGCCGAAGCTGTCTCACGCCTCCAAGCCGCTCGCCCTCGTCCTCGCCGCGTCGGCCGCCCTCACCCTGGCCGCCGCCTCCCCGTCCTCCTCGGCGCCCCGCATCTCGACGGCGTTCGCGCTGCCCGGCGAGAAGGTCTACCCCGAGGGCATAGCCGCCGACTCCCGTACGGGCACGGTCTACGTCGGCTCGTACGCGGACGGCACCGTCTACCGCGCCCGCCCCGGAGCCCGCACCGCCGAGGTCTTCCTCCCCTCCGGCACCGACGGCCGGCACACGGCGAACGGCCTGCGCGTCGACGCCCGGGGCCGGCTGTGGGTCACCGACTCCACCAGCGGGGTCGCGGTGTACGACACCCGCACCGGGGCGCGGCTGGCCCACTTCGAGGTCCCGGGCACCGGCCCGCGCTTCATCAACGACCTCACCATCACCCCGGACGGCACGGCCTACCTCACGGACAGCTTCCGCCCGGTGATCTACCGGGTCACCCCGGCCCAGCTCCGCGCCGGCTCCGGCGCCCTGACGCCGGCCTACGACCTGAGCGGGCACATCTCCCCGGCGCCCGCCGGCAGCGTCGCCCTCAACGGGATCGTCTCGGACCCGGCGGGCCGCTACCTGCTGGCCGTCGACATGACCGCGGGCGAACTCCACCGCGTCGACCTCGGCAGCGGCGCCATCAGCCGCGTCGCCCTGACCGGCGGCGACCTCAAGGCCGCCGACGGCCTCGACCTCTCCGCCGACGGCACCCTCCGGGTCGCCCACAACGCCCCGAACACCCTCACCCGCTGGCAGCTCTCCGGCGACGGCACCCGGGCCCGCCTGACCCGCACCCTCACGGACCCGTCCCTCCAGAT
>NZ_JBHWBP010000397.1:0-6643 GCF_042735575.1 Streptomyces sp. NPDC059564
TTTGTTTTTATGCCCCGGCCTGGGGGGGGGGGGGCGGGGGGGGCCGGGGGGGGGCGGGGGGGGGGGCGGCGGGGGGGGGGCGGCCCCCCGTGGGGGGGGGGGCCCGCCCCGGCCCGGGTCAGGGGGTGAGCGTCCAGCGCTGGACGGGGGTGCCGACGCAGGCGGTGCGGGTGAGCGGGGTGCCGTTGGCGGTGCCGGAGCCGGCCGGGGTGAGGCACTGTCCGGCCGTACGGAGACTGCCGTCGGGGCCGGGCTGCCAGGTCTGGCCGGGGCTGCCGGAGCAGGCCTGGACGGTGACCGCGGCGGGGTCGGTGCCGTCGAGGCAGACCCCGGCGAGGCCGGTGAGGCGGCCGTCGGACTGGAGCGTCCAGCGCTGGTTCGGGCCGCCGTGGCAGGAGTACAGGGTGGGCCGCGTGCCGGGGGCGGTCGCGCTGTGCGGAAGGTCCAGGCAGCTCGCGGACGCGGAGTTGACGAGCGTGGCGTCGGCGGGGAACGGCGCCGGCCGGCCGGTGAGGGTCAGTTCGGCGGCGCTGGTCCAGGGGCCGCGTCCGCCGGCTTCGGTCAGGGCCCGCAGGCGCAGGTAGCGGCCCGTTCTGGGGGCGAGGGAGACGGTCTTGGCCGCCGCGGTGTCGGCGAGGGTGCCGGTGGCGGCCGGGGTGCCCCAGTCGGTGGTGGTGTCGGAGACGGAGACCTCGTATCCGCCGATCCGGCCGTTGACCCCGCCGTCCTGGCGGGGGAGGTAGCCAAGGGAGTCGACGGTGTAGCGGGCGCCGAGGTCGATGCGGATCTCGTGCGGAAGGGCCGCCGGGGTGCCGGAGGACCAGGCGGTGTGCCAGAGCGTGGACGGGTTCCCGTCGAAGGCGTTGCGCGCCGCGCCGTTCTCGGCGGCCGTCTCCTGGCTGTCGGCGGAGACCAGGCTCCATGCCGTCTGCGGGATGGGCGCCGAGGTCGCGGGGACGGGCTCGGCCGCGGGGACGGCGGTGCCGGTGGCGGTGACGGTGAACGCGCCTGTCTTCGTACCCGTCTTGACCCACAGGACGCCGGAGCGGTCGGCGGGGTCGTGGAACCAGCCGGTGGCGGCGGAGTCGTAGGCGCTCTTCGAGGTGAGGCGGGGCAGGGCGGCGGCGTCCACGGTGAGCGCGGTCGGGGCGGAGGCCACGTGGAGGGTGAACTCGTAGCCGCGGGAGGCCTGTTGTCCGGTGTAGCTGCCGGTGGGGGCGCCGACGGAGACGGTGACCGTGCCGGAGCCGGCGGCCGGGGCGGTGACGTCCACGCGCTGGCGGGCGTAGGCGCCGGACTGGTAGGCGCGGGTGCGGCCGTCGTCCTCGTAGAGGCTGAAGGTGGAGCTTCCGCGCGGGTGGATGTCGTAGGTGAGGGTGGAGACGGGCTTCTCGCCCGTGTAGTTCATCTGCGGCCACATCGGGACGACGGCGCCGCCCTTGACGAAGAGCGGGAGCCTGTCGAGGGGGGCCTGGTAGTTGTTCAGCCAGCCCGGACCGGCGTACGTCCGGCCGGTCCAGTAGTCCGTCCAGGTCCCGGCGGGCAGGTAGATGCCGTCGCGGACGGCGGTGTCGGAGACGACCGGGGCGACGAGGAAGGAGTCCCCGGCCATGAACTGGCCGCTGGTGAGGTTCCCGCGGGCCACCGGGTCGTCGGGGTACTCCAGGACCATGGCGCGGGTGCTGGGGACGCCGGTCTCGTGGGCGACGCGGCTCATCGTGTACAGGTAGGGCATCAGCCGCATCTTGAGCTGGAGGTACGTGCGGTTGATGGACTGGTACGGCTCGGCGAAGCGCCAGGGCTGCTTGTCCTGGTAGCCGGCCGACGGGTTGGTGGCGCCCCAGCCCGACATGGTCATGAAGGCCGGGGTGAAGGCCTTCCACTGGAGGTCGCGGACGTACGTCTTGGGGCTGCCGCCGAAGATGCCGTCGACATCGCCGGAGGCGTAGTTGAGGCCGGACAGGCCCGCGCCGGCGATGGCGGGGACGTGCCAGCGCATGTCGTCCCAGGTGCCGTTGGTGTCGCCGGTCCAGACGACTGCGTTGCGCTGGGTGCCGGCCCAGCCGTCGACGGTCCAGACGTAGCGGCGGGCGTCGGAGTTCTTCTCGATGCCGTCGACGGCCTGCTGGACGCCGTTGAAGGCGTACTTGTAGCCGCCGCCGATCCAGGCGACGTCGGTCTTGACGCCCCGGGAGCCCGCCGTGCCCACCTCGTCGGCGATCGAGCCGAGGCCGGTGGAGGTCCACAGGCCGGTCTGGAAGCCCTTGGCCTTCAGGGCGTCGACGGTGGACTTCAGGGGCGCGGTGTAGCCGCAGCCGTACCCGTCGTTGGGCAGGAACCAGCCCGAGGGCATGTCGGCGGCGCGGGCGTCGGCGGCGTATCCGGCGACGTCGGGGGTGGTCTGGTGGCGCAGGCGGTTGTGGTCGCCCTGGTAGTCCGGGTTCGAGGCGTTGAAACAGTCGGCGTTGCCGAGTTCGAAGCCCCAGGACGGCGCCATGAAGGGTTTGCCGCTGACGTCGGTGTACGCGTCGAGGACCGTTTTGAGGGAGTCGCCGGTGAAGTACCAGGCGTCGAAGCGGTTCTCGTCGTGGGTGAGGGCGGTGGGGGCGTTGAAGGCGTACGAGCCGGGGGCCCAGGTGTTGCGCATGACGCCGTACTGGTTGGTGGACATGTAGAAGGGGGCGGGACTGGCGTTGTCGTTCTCGCGCCACTTGTTGTCGACGGCCACCGGGACGGTCTTGCCGCGCAGGGCCCATTCGCCGAGGCGCAGGCCGGTGCCGTAGAACTGCTCGTCGGCGCCGCGGGCCAGGTACTGGGTGGTGTGGCCGCCGCCCCAGGTGGTCGGCTGGGTCTCCTCCCAGACGAGGGTGGAGTCGTCGGCACGGTAGACGGCGAAGCGCAGGGGCGTTTTGTAGACCCGGATGGAGAGGCCGCCGGTGGTGATCCGGTGGTACGCACCCGCGTCCGTGGAGGCCGCCGCGACCGGGCCGAAGTCGGTGGTGGGGGCGAGGTCGGAGCCGGCCGGGTCGTCGGAGAAGGAGCCGTCCGGGGACAGCCAGAGCCGGAAGATGTCGGCGCGGGCGACGACCACGCGGGCCTTGGCTCCGCTGGAGGTGCTGATGGTGAAGGTGCCGCCCGCCTGGGAGAGGCCGGTGACCGTGCCGGCCGTGGACGCCCGGGCGGCGGCTTTGGCCACCCCGGCGCCGGTCGCGGCGCGGGCGGTGGCGGGACCGGCGGCGGCGAGTCCGGCGACCGCGAGGGCGGCGGCGAGCAACGCCGCGAGCGGGGTCCGGCGGGGTGGGCGGGCGCGGAGGCGGCGGCGCCAGGGGGGTGGGTCGATGAAATTCATCGGGCAGCTCCTCGTGCGGTCCGGGAAACGGACACACCGCTTTGGCATGCTCCCGGCAAGATAGCGGACCCGGGTGGCCTTTTTGAAGGAAGCTGCTCGAAATCGTCGTCCCCCACGCACTTTTGAGCACGTGGGGGACGGAAAGTCAGGCGGCCGTGACGCGGATCTTGGACTGGCCGTGGCCGAGCGTCTCCCAGTCGTCCATGAAGCGGGCCTTCAGCCCGTGCCGGGCGGCCAGGTCGACGAGGGTCTGCGTCCGGTAGTAGAAGTCCTCCCGCAGGACCTGGTGTTCGGTGCCCTCGGTGCGGTCGAAGGTGAAGTCGAACCGGCCGCCGGGCGCGAGGACGCGCCCGACGTGGGCGAGGCACTCGTCGATGACCGATATCGGCGAGTGGGAGAACACGCTGTGCGCGTGCACCACGTCGAAGTGCCCGTCGGGCAGGAAGTCGAAGGTCAGGTTCTGGGTGAGGGTGAGGTGCGGGAGCTTGTCCTGGAGTCCGCGCTCGGCGAGGGTGCGCTTCGCGGCGATGAGGATGTCGGGCGAGATGTCTATGCCGTAGTAGTGGCCCGCCTCCAGGTGGTCGATGAAGCGCCAGCCCGCGCGCAGGTTGCCGCAGCCGATGTCGAGCATCCGCCGGTCCGGGGTGAGGCCGTGCCCCAGGAGGTAGTCGAACTGCATCTTCCCGAGGGCCAGCCAGCGCTCGTGGGTCTGGCTGCCGACCGCGGCCTCCGGGTTGCGGCTGGTGTCGGAGGCCATGACGGCGCGGTAGTAGTCCACGTGGTCGGGGTGCTTGAGGCGCAGCCAGCTGTCGCGCGCGGCGCGCTTGACGTACGGGGCGATGCGGGCCGGGTTGCTCAGCGCGTAACGGACCTTGTGGCCGACGCTGGCGCGGTCGGCGGTGAGGTTCTTCTTGGTGGCCATGAGGGGTCCCCCTGGGTTCCGGACGGGCGGGCGGCGGTGACGTACGTGCGCGTGGTCAGGCGGTGCGGCGGCGCAGCACGGAGAAGGTGACGGCGAGGAGCAGGGCGGCACCGCCCGCGTAGAGGGCCGTGTCGATCCACTGGAACGTCCAGAAATCGCTGCTCGGATAGACCTTGTGGTACCGGGCGACGAAGTCGTGCTCGGCCATGCACCGCCGGAGTTCCTCCCCCGAGGTCTGGCAGACGTTCCAGATGGAGTGCTCGCGCCCGTCGGGCGTCAGGTAGCCGAACTCCCCCGTGGACCAGGCGCTGCCGACGGGCCGCTTGGGCGTCATGCCGGGGGTGATCCGGGTCTCGGGATCGATCCAGCTACGGCGGAAGAAGGTCACGAACGCCATGGCGGTGCCGATCGCGACGAAGGCGGCGGCCATCGCCGGCACCACCCGGCGCACCAGCAGTCCGGCGAGGGTGCCGACGGTCAGCGCGAAGAGGGCGCAGGCCGGGGCGGCCGGGCCGGTCGCGTTGTAGAGGGACGGGTCGTGCCAGTACGGGCCGTCGAGGGTATTGGCGATGGGCGCCCACCACCAGGCGACGAGGGCCGCGACGACGGCCGAGGCGAGCAGCGTGCAGAGCGCCGCGAGACCGAAGCGGGCGGCGAACCAGCGGCGCAGGCCGACGCCCTGGGTGAGGGCCAGCTTGAACGTGCCGGTCTCCAGCTCCCGGCCGATCAGCGGGGCGCCCCAGAACACCCCGATGAGGGCGGGGAGCGCGAGGCCGAGGGTGCCGAGGACGCGGATGCCGGTGGTGTTGCCGTCCATGATCCGGAAGGTGTCGAGGCTCTCGCAGCCGCCGTTCCAGCCCGGGCAGGGCACCCAGCCGGTGGCGTCGATCAGCGAGACCATCTCGGAGCGCCGGTACACCACCCAGCCCGCGCAGACCGCCAGGACGGCGGTGCCGATCAGGATCGTCAGCCGCTGCTGGCGCCAGGCCAGCCACATCATGCCCTTCACGCGGCGGCCTCCGCGGGGGTGGGGGCGGTGGTCGTGGGAGTGCGGAGGTGTGCGAGCAACAGGGTTTCCAGGGAGGGGGTTTCGGCGACCCAGCGCGCGTCGGTGCCCGTGGGCAGCGGGGCGCCGGGAGCCGTACGGACGAGGGCGGTGACCTGACGGCCGGCGACGGCGGCGTGTACGACGGTGCTCCGGTCGAAGGCGCGGGGCAGTCCGTCGCGCTCCATCGGATCGGCGCGGCCGGTGAGCCAGGTGTGCGCGTCGCAGAGGTCCTGGATGTCCCCGGCCAGCCGGACGGCGCCGCGCTGGAGGAGCAGCACGTGGTCGCAGACCTCGTCCAGTTCGGCCAGGACGTGCGAGGACATCACGATGCTCGCACCGCGTTCGGCGGCCTCGGCCATGAGGAGGGACATGACCTCGTGCCGGGCCGGCGGGTCGAGGTCGGCGAGGGGCTCGTCCAGCAGGAGCAGGTCGGCGCGCTTGCCGAGGACCAGGGCGAGGGCGACCCGGGTGCGGTTGCCGCCGGAGAGGGAGCCGACCCGGGCGTGGAAGGGGATGTCGCCCGAGCGTACGAGGCGTTCGGCGACGGCCTCGTCCCAGTGGCCGGGGTTCAGCATCCGGCCGAGGCGCAGGGTGTCGGCGACGGTGAACCGGGCGTGCAGCGGCCTCTCCTGGGCGAGGTGGGCCGTGCGGCGACGGGCGTCGTCCGTGCCGGGGGCGCTGCCGAGGACCCGTATCTGGCCGCCGCTCGGGCGCAACAGGCCCGCCGCGAGCTGGAGCAGGGTGCTCTTGCCCGCGCCGTTGGGGCCGACCAGGGCGGTGACGTGCCCGGCGGGCAGCTCGATGTCGCACGCGTGCAGGGCCGGGTGGCCCCCGTAGTGCCGTCCGAGCCGCGTTGCCCGTAGTGCCGGCGCGTGGGTCGGATCGCTCACGCCGTGTCCTCTCTCGACGGTCCGGGCCGGGGCCCGGAGTTGCTGAAGCTTTCGTCCACGGCGGCCGCGATGAGCGCCGTGATGTCCTCCCGCTCGAGGCCCGCCTCGCGGGCCCGGCTCATCCAGGCGGCCAGGGCGGTGCGCAGCGGGGAGTCCGCCGCCGCCTCGGGGTGCGACAGGGACCGCCGTACGAAGGTCCCCGCGCCGGGGCGCGGTTCGACGAGCCCCTCGCGCTCCAGCTCCCGGTACGCCTTGAGGACGGTGTTGGGGTTGATGGCGGTTGCCTCGACGACCTCGCGGGCCGTGGGCAGCTTGTCGCCCGGCTCCAACAGGCCCAGGCGCAGGGCCTGTTTGGTCTGCTGGACGATCTGCACATAGGTGGCGACGCCGGAGCGCCGGTCGATGCGGTACTCGACCACTCGTCAACCACCCTT
>NZ_JBHWBP010000398.1:0-6631 GCF_042735575.1 Streptomyces sp. NPDC059564
TGGTGAACCTGCGCGTGCTCGGCACCGCCTCCGTCGCCGAGCGCTTCGGCGTCCTGGCCGAGCTCCGCGAGGCCGGGCTCATCCGCCACCTCGGCGTCTCCAACGTCACCCCCGAACAGCTCGCGGAGGCCCGGACGGTGGCCCCGGTGGTCTGCGTGCAGAACCCCTACGGCATCGGCATGCGGCCCGACCAGGACGCCTTCGTCCGCTCCTGCGGGGAACAGGGGATCGCCTTCGTACCGTTCTACGCGATCGCCGCCACCGGACGCGAAGGCGGCGCGGGCGCCGCCGAGAGCGAGGAACTGCTCGCCGTCGCCCGGGCCCACGGCGCGAGCCCCGCGCAGGTCCGCCTCGCCTGGACGCTGCACCGCGGACCGCACGTCCTCGCCATCCCCGGCACCGGCAACCCGGAGCACCTCGCCGCCAACGTGGCCGCCGGAGCCCTGCGCCTGACGGAAGCGGACCTGGCCGCCCTGGACGCCGTCCACCACCGCGCCGGCCCCGCCTGACGGCCGGAGGCCGCCGGCGGGCTCCCGCCCGCCGGTGCGCCGTTCCCGCGCGGCCCGTGGGGCACAATCGACGGATGAGCGACGAAGCCCCCGGCGACCCCCGCGCGCACGACCACGAGCACGACCCCTACCTGTGGCTGGAGGACGTGTCCGGCGAGGCCGCCCTCGCCTGGGTCCGGGAGCGCAACGCCGAGACCGTCGCCGCGCTGACCACCGGCCCCGGCTTCAAGACGCTCGAACACGAGGTGCGCGAGGTCCTCGACGACGACGGGCGCATCCCCTACGTCGTCCGGCGCGGCCGCCACCTCTACAACTTCTGGCAGGACGCGGAGCGCCTGCGCGGCATCTGGCGGCGCACCACCCTGGAGGAGTACCGCACCGACCACCCGGCCTGGGAGACCGTCCTGGACCTGGACGCCCTCGCCGAGGCCGAGGGCGAGCGGTGGGCCTGGGCCGGCAGCAGCGTCCTGACCCCCGGCCACCGGCACGCCCTGGTCATGCTGTCGCGCGACGGCGCCGACGCCTGCGTGGTGCGCGAGTTCGACCTGGAGACGCTCCGGTTCGTGGACGGCGGCTTCGCGGTCGAGGAGGCCAAGACCCGGATCGGCTGGATCGACCACGACCACGTGTGGATCGGCACCGACTTCGGACCCGGCTCGATGTCCCCATCCGGCTACCCCCTCCAGGTCCGCCGCTGGCGCCGCGGCACCCCCCTCGAAGCCGCCGAGAAGGTCTACGAGGGCCGGCCCGCGGACCTCTCCGCCTCCGGCTGGCGCGACCACACGCGCGGCTTCGAACGGGACTTCGTCTCCCGCCAGATCGACTTCTGGAACCAGGAGCTGTTCCTCCTCCCGGCGGACCACGAGGACCCCCACACCCCGCCCGAGAAGATCGACGTACCCGACGACGCCGTCGCCTCCGTCCACCGCGAGTGGCTGATCGTCACCCCCCGCTCGCCCTGGCTCGGACACGCCCCCGGCAGCCTGCTCGCCTTCGACTTCGACGCCTTCCGGACGGGCGCCCGCGAGCCCGAGGTGCTGTTCACCCCGGACGCGCACACCGCGCTCGGCGGCCACAGCTGGACCCGCAACCACCTCCTGCTCACCACCCGCGCCGACGTCTCCTCGCGCCTGGAACTCCTCACCCCCGGCCCCGACGGCTGGACCCGCGCCCCGCTGGCCGGCGTACCGCCGCTGTCCACGGCCTCCGTCGTGTGCACCGACCCCGACGAGAGCGACGAGTACTTCCTCAACGTCACCGGCTTCCTCCAGCCCTCCACCCTTCACCGGGGCACCGCCGGAGCGCCCGACGGCGGCGAGGGCGTCAAACGCGGGCCCGCCCTCTTCGACCCCGCCGGACTGACCGTCGCCCAGTACTTCGCCACCTCCGACGACGGCACCCGGGTCCCGTACTTCGTCATCGGCCCCGAGGACCGCCCCGGCCCCGGACCCACCCTGCTCTACGGGTACGGCGGCTTCGAGATCTCCATGGTCCCGCAGTACAGCGCCGTGACCGGCCGCGCCTGGCTCGCCCGCGGCGGCACGTACGTGGTCGCCGGCATCCGGGGCGGCCGCGAGTACGGACCCGCCTGGCACCAGGCCGCCCTCGGCGCCCACCGCGTCCGCGCCTTCGAGGACTTCGCCGCCGTCGCCCGCGACCTGACCGGCCGCGGCATCACCACCCCCGCCCAGCTCGGCATCGAAGGCGGCAGCAACGGCGGCCTCCTGATGGGCGCCATGCTCACCCGCGACCCCGAGCTGTTCGGCGCCGTCGTCGCCCACGTGCCGCTGCTGGACATGCTCCGCTTCCACAAGCTCCTCGCCGGAGCCAGCTGGACCGCCGAGTACGGAGACCCCGACGACCCCGCCGACCGGCCCCACCTGGAGCACATCTCCCCGTACCACCGCATCCGCGCGGACGGCCCCCCGTACCCGCCCCTGCTCCTGCTCACCTCCACCCGCGACGACCGGGTCCACCCCGGCCACGCCCGCAAGGCCGCCGCCCGGCTGCGCGAGCACGGCCACCCCGTCCTCTTCCACGAGCACCTCGGCGGCGGACACGCCGGAGCCACCGACCACCGCCAGACCGCCTTCAACGAGGCACTCGTGCACACCTTCCTGTGGGAGCGCCTGACCCCGCGCAGGTGAAGACGGTCCGGCGCGCTGCGCGGCCCGCCGCCCCCGGGCTGGTGGAATGGACCGACCGGCGGCCCGCACGGGGCCGCCCGGCGGGCGGAGGTACTGTGTCGGATCGCGACGGCCGCGCGTTCGTTCCGGCCCCGGACGAGACCCTCGACGCGATCGGCACGACCGACGACGAGAACACCACCTGCCGGGAACTGGCTGCCTTCCTCTTCCGCACCCTGTGCGACGCGGCCGCCGTCGACCTGAGCCTCGAAGGCGGCCGCGTCGAACGCGTGGCCGAAGCCGGGGCCGTGGGGCTGCTGCGCCCCCCGGTCCCGGCGACCCGGCCCGCCGTACGGGCCGTCGACGACGGACATCCGCTGCGCAGCTGGACCCTGCGGCCGGGCGGCTCCCCGCTGCACGGCCTGTCCGTCGCGCTGGTGCGGCACGGGACCTCGTACGGGACCCTCCTCGTGGTGCGCACCGGCGCGGCCTTCACCGACCGGGAGGCCGCGGCCCTGCACTTCGCGGCGCGGGTCGCGGCCGTGCACATCCGCCACGCGCGGCGGCTCGCGGCCACCGAGAGCGTCGCGCTGAACCTCCAGCGGGCCCTCGTCGCCGATCCCGGCCGCCCGCACCCGAACCTCCTGATCGCGGGCCGCTACCTGCCGGTCGGGTCGAGCGCCCTCGTCGGCGGCGACTGGTACGAGACGGTACGCCTGCACTTCGGGCGGACCCTGCTGGTCGTCGGCGACGTCATGGGGCACGGCCTGGACGCCGCCGTGGACATGAACGCCTACCGCTCCACCCTGCGCGAGGTCGCCTCCACCGACCTGGCCCCGCACCGGGTGCTGCGCCAGCTCGACGCCCTGGTCGCCGAGGACGCCGGACGGCGCCCCGCCACCTGCCTCCTCGTACGGGTCGACCCCGCGCGCGGCACCGCCGTCTACGCAAGCGCCGGCCACCTGCCGCCCGCGGTGTTCGCCGCGGACGGTACGGGGCGGCTCCTGGACGTCCCCGTGGGACCCCCGCTGGGCACCGGCCTGGGCGGCTACGAGTCCGCCGCCCACCCGCTGGCCGAGGAGGAGACGCTGCTGCTGTACACCGACGGGCTGGTCGAGCGGCGCGGCGAGGACATCGACGTCTCCCTGGCCCGCCTCACGGCCTTGCGGCTGCCGCCCGGCGGGACGATCGCCGAGGCCGCGGACGCGATCGTCACCGGCCTCGACGCCCTCCACGCCGAGGACGACGTGGCCGTCCTCGCGGCCCGCATCCGCTCGCGCTCCCCGCACGCGTGAGGTCCGGCCCGTTCAGGGGTCGACGCGGGCGATGAGGAGGGCCACGTCGTCGTGGGTGTCGGGGCGGCGCAGGGCGGACAGGAGCAGGTCGCAGGTCTCTTCGAGGGGTCGCTGGGGGCCGGCGAGCAGGTCGGTGAGGGTCAGCAGGCGGGTGTCGATGTCCTGGTCGCGGGTCTCGACCAGCCCGTCGGTGTACAGGACCAACTCGTCGCCGGGCGCCAGGGTGAGGGCGGTGGTGCTGAAGGGGATCCCGCCGACGCCCAGCGGGACCGCCGACTTCAGGCGCAGCAGCCGCGGGTGGCGGCCGCCGTGCAGGTGGACCGGCGGGAGGTGGCCGGCGGTGGAGAACAGGCACAGCCGGGTGTGCGGGTCGTAGACGGCGTACACGCAGGTGGCCATGGCCTCGCCGAGGTCGGCGGTCGCGGCGTCGAGGTGGGTGAGGACCATGGCCGGGTCCAGGTCCAGGCGGCCCAGGGCGCGGGCGGTCGCCCGCAACTGGCCCATGGTGGCGGCGGCGTTGATGCCGCTGCCCATCACGTCCCCGACGACCAGCGCGGTGCGGTCCCCGGTGAGCGGGATCACGTCGAACCAGTCGCCGCCGGTCTCGTCGGCGGCGCCGGCCGGCTCGTACCGGTAGGCGATGTCCAGCCCGGGGGCCGCCGGCGGGTGCTGCGGGAGGAGGTGCTGCTGGAGGGCGAGGGCGGCGTGCCGCTGGCGCTGGAACCAGCGCGCGTTGTCGATGGACACCGCCGCGTGGGCGGCGAGTTCCGAGGCCAGCAGCACGTCGTCCGGCCCGAACGGCGCGGGGTTGCGGGCCCGCTTCAGATCGAGGGCGCCCAGCACCTGGCCGCGGGCGATGAGCGGCACCGCGAGGTACGAGTGCACGCCCGCCTCGCCGAGCAGCCGGGCCGCGTCCGCGTCGCGGGCGATGCGGGGCAGGTCCTCGGGCAGTACGTGCGGGACGAGCACGGGCCGGCCGGTGCGGGCGCAGCGGGACACCAGCCGGCCGGGGCCGTACAGGGCGACGTCCCCGACCGGGTCGGCCGCTTCCTCGGCGGGGGTGTGGTAGGCGGACTTCACCGCCAGCGCGCGGAACCGCACCGCCCCGTCGCCCGGCCCCTCACCCGGCCGGCCACCGGGGAGGGCCGTGTCGAGGACGTCCACGGCGGCGATGTCCGCCACCTCCGGGACGGCCACGTCGGCCAGCTCCCGGGCGGTGATGTCCAGGTCGAGGGTGGTGCCGATGCGTACGGAGGCGTCCGCGATCAGCGACAGGCGCCGCCGGGCGCGGGCGGCGGAGACGGCCGTGCGGTGCTGCTCGGTCACGTCCATCACCGAGACCGCGACCCCGATGACCCGGGCGGCCTGGTCCTCCAGCCGGTAGACCGACACCAGCCAGGCGCGCTCTTCCTCGGCGTCCTCGGCGATCCGGCCGGTGGTGAACTCGTCCAGCACCGGTACGCCCGTCTCCATGACCTCCCGCATCCGGGTCTCGACGGCGGCGCCGTCCAGGAAGGGCAGGATCTCGGCGATCCGCTGCCCCAGGTGGCGGTCGGCCGACACGCCGTGCAGGCGCTCCAGCGCCGGGTTGACCAGCACGTAGCGCAGGTCGGTGTCGAGGACGGCCAGCCCGATGGGGGACTGGTCGACCAGGCGCAGGGACAGGGCGAGGTCCCGCTCGACCCGGCGCAGGGTGGCCTGCTCGGAGGCGAGGCCCAGCGCGTACACACGGCCGTTGTCGGCCTGGAGCCGCATGTTGCGGAACTCCACGAGCACCGTCCGGCCGTCGCGGTGCCGCACGGGGAACACGCCCGCCCAGGCGCCGCCGCCCGTGGCCTCGCCCGCCATCACCCGGGCGAACAGGCCGAGGACGTTCGCCCGGTTGGCCTCGTCCACGAGCAGGGTCGCCGCGTACTGGCCGAGAGCCTCCTCGGCGGTGTACCCGAAGAGCGCGGCGGCCTGCGGGCTCCACAGGGCGATGCGGCCCTTGGCGTCGAGGACCGCCGCGGCCACCCCGAGGACGTCGAGCAGTCCGCCCGCCGCCGCCGAATCGGGCGTCGGAGGCCTCACCACCTCGGCATCCGCCCCGGCGCCGGTGGCACGCGGGACGGGCTGCACATCGGCCATCACCGGCCTCCTCACCCGGACGGACCTCCTTCCATGCTCCGTCCCCGCCCCGACCCCGGCGACCCGTCACCCGAGGCAACCGATGAACCCCGGAGCGTGACCCGCGGCATGCCGGAGAACCGGCCGGGAGGGTCCCGGCCGGTTTCCCGTTCCGTTCGGTTCAGGCCGGCGTCAGGAGCCCTGCTCCGTCAGGATCGCCGGGTCCGACAGGCCGGCCGCGCCCGTCTCGACCTTGCCCGCGAAGCGGCGCAGGAAGTCCGGGGCCTCGGAGGCGGTGACCGTCACGTCGTACCAGCGCTTCGTGTTCTTCAGCGGGACGCTGTACGTCACGGTCGCGCCCTTGGCGACGGTGAGGCGCTTCGGCCCCCCGGCGTAGGCGTTGGTGACCGTCAGCGTCGCGGTGGACGCTCCGGCGTTGGTGAGGGTGAGGTCCAGGTTCCCGGTGGCCGCGTTGTGGCGGGCGGTGACCTCGGGGCCGGCGGTGGTGCCGGGGTTGCGGAAGCCGCGCAGGAAGCCGTTGGGGCCGTGCACGGTCAGGTCCGTGACCCCCGCCGAGTAGCGGGTGTTCCAGGTG
>NZ_JBHWBP010000399.1:0-6617 GCF_042735575.1 Streptomyces sp. NPDC059564
GTCCATGCCCCGACTCCAGCACGGCCGGCACACCCCGGCCAAGCCCGGCGCGGCCTCCGACCGGCCCTGTCATCCGGAGGAACCAGCGGACCCCGCCCTGCACACGGCGGCGGCCCGGATGACGCCGTCCGCCGCGTGTCGGCCAGGTCGCCTCTCAGCCGGAGTGGACCCTGTGGGCTCCCGCCGAGGGGCTCGCGGGGAAGAACTCGGGCTCCGTGTAACCGGATTCCGTGAAGGCCTTGCGGACCGACGCGACGACCGGGTCCACCGCGTCCGCCTCGGCCAGGACGATCGCCGAGCCGCCGAAGCCGCCCCCGGTCATCCTGGCTCCGAGTGCCCCGGCCTCGAGCGACGTGGTCACCGCGAGGTCCAACTCCGCGCAGGACACCCGGAGATCGTCGCGCAGAGAGGCGTGGCCCTCGGTGAGGACCGGGCCCACCGCACGAGGATCACCTGCCGCGAGGTACGCCACGACCCGTTCCACCCGCTCGTTGTCCGTGACCACGTGCCGGACGCAGTGGCGGACCGTTTCCGAGCCGAGCCGGGCCAGCGCCTCGGGGAGGCGCGCGTACGGGATGTCGCGCAGGGATCCGACCCCGAGCTGCCGGGCGCCCGCCTCGCACGCCGCACGCCGTGCCGCGTAGGCGCCGTCCCCCAGGGTGTGTTTCACGCGCGTGTTCACCACCAGGAGGGCCAAACCGTGCGGGGCGAGGTCGAAAGGGACCTGTCGCGTCGAGAGGTCGCGGGTGTCCAGGTGCAGCACGTGCCCCTCGGCACAGCAGGCGGAGGCGGTCTGGTCCATGATGCCGCAGGGGACCCCGACGAAGGCGTTCTCGGCGCGCTGTGCGATCCGCGCCAGCTCGGGCCGGCCGAGTCCGAAGCCGTGGAGTTCGTCGAGGGCGAGCGCGGTCACCACCTCCAGGGCGGCCGACGAGGAGAGCCCCGCCCCGGTCGGCACGGCCGACGAGAGGTGGACGTCGGCCCCGGTCACGGCGTGGCCCGCCTCGCGCAGGGCCCACACCACACCGGCCGGATACGCACTCCAGCCGGAGCCCGACAGCGGCTCCAAGGCGTCCACCCGGAGCGTGACGACTTCGCCGCCCATGTCCGCCGAGTGCAGCCTCAGGACCCCGTCGAAGCGCCGCGAGACCGCCGCGAACGTCCGGTGGGGGAGGGCGAACGGCAGGACGAGGCCTTCGTTGAAATCGGTGTACTCGCCGATGAGGTTGACCCGTCCCGGGGCGGCCCAGACTCCCTCGGGAGGAGCGCCGTAGAGCTCCTCGAAACCCGCTGCCACCGTGGTCATCGACACGCTCCGATCCTTTCCGTTCATGACACCGCAGCCTCTCGCGGTCCCCGGCACGCGGCCTCCGGCGACACTTCACTGACGAAGGAACCCGGCCCGGGAGCCGGACCGGTGAGGAACCTCAGGTGGGCAGTCCCACGGCCCGCTCCCCGGCGCGGCGCTTCTGGATCACTACGGCGGCGACCAGCAGGGTTCCCTGTGCGACGTTCTGCCAGAACGGGTTGACCCCCTCCACGGTCAGGCCGTTCTCCAGCGCGCCGAGCAGAGTGATGGCGAGGAGGGTGCCGCCGACCCCGCCCTTGCCGCCGGCGAGCAGGCAGCCGCCGAGGGCGGCGGCGGTGATGGCCTTCAGCTCCAGGCCTTCGCTGCCGGAGACGGGGTGGCCGAAGCCGGTCCGCGCGGTCAGCAGCACCCCGGCGATGGCCGCCACGATTCCGGCGAGCCCGTAGACGGCGATCAGGTATTTGTTGATGTGGATGCCGGCCAGGCGTGCGGCGGTGTCGTTGCCGCCGATGGCGTAGACGTTGCGGCCGATGTCGGTGTACTTCAGCAGCAGGTGAACGCCGAGGGTGACCGCGGCGAGCATCCACAGCAGGACGGGGATCCCGGCGATGGAACCGTTCGCCAGGAAGATGAACACGCTGTCGTTGCTGACGTAGCCCTGCGCCGCGCCGTTGGAGAGGAGCTGTGCCACTCCCTTGTACGCCGCGAGGGTCGCCAGCGTGGCGATCACCGGGTTGACGCGGCCGTAGACGATGACGGCCCCGTTGACGAGGCCGGCCAGGAGCCCCGCCCCGAGTGCGGCGGCGATGCCGAGCAGGGCGCTCCCGCCGCTGGAGGTGAAGACCATGGCCGAGACCACGGACGCCAGACCCACCTGGGAGCCGACGGAGATGTCCAGCGCGCCGCAGATGATCACGACGGTCTGCACGAGGGCGAGCAGCCCGGCGATGGTGACCGCGTCGCCTATGACCTTCATGTTGGCCCAGGTCAGATAGGCGGGGTTGAGCCACCCGAACAGGGCCAGGACGAGCACGAGGGCGATGATCAGGCTGAGGTTCTGGCCACCGACGGCGCCCAGGATCCGGGTGAGGCGCCGACGCGGTTCCGCGCCGGCGGCCGGTCCCGCCGCAGCGTCACGGTCGTCGCCCGTCGGGGCGGGGGCGGCGGTCGTCTTGGGCGTACCGCCCCCCGGGGTGGTCGTATTCGCGTTCACGAGAGTTCTCCGTGGGATGTCGCTGCCGTCGTGGTGGTGAGGTCGTCGGCCATGGCGAGGGCGAGGACGGCCTCTTCGGTGGCTTCGGCCCGGTCGAGCTCGCCGGTGATCCTGCCGCCCTGCATCACCAGCACCCGGTCCGCGAGTCCGAGGACCTCGGGCAGTTCCGAGGAGATGACCACGAGGGCCACACCGGCCGCGGCGAGGTCGGCGATGATCCGGTAGATCTCGGCCTTGGCACCCACGTCGATGCCGCGGGTGGGTTCGTCGAGGATCAGCACCTTGGGCCTGCGGGCCAGCCAGCGCGCGAGGACCACCTTCTGCTGGTTGCCGCCCGAGAGCGTGCGCACGTCCCGCTCCATGGGGGTGCGCACGCGCAGCCGGCCGGTGTACTCGCGGACGAGGTCCTTCTCGGCCGCGCGGCGTACGAAGCGCAGCCGGCTGATGCGCTCCAGGACGACGAGGGAGATGTTGTCGCGGATCGAGCGGTCGAGGAACAGGGCCTGCGCCTTGCGTTCCTCGGGTGCGAGGCCGATGCCCGCGCGGATCGCGTCGGCGGGCCGGTTCAGGCGCCGCACCTCGCCGAGGACGGAGACGGTGCCCCCGCGCAGCGGCAGGTCGCCGACCAGGGCCCGGGCCAGCTCGGAGCGCCCGGCGCCGACGAGGCCGGCCAGTGCGACCACCTCGCCGGCGCGGACCTGGAAGCTGATGCCGCTGACGTCGTCGCTGGTGAGGTCGCGGACGTCGAGGACGACCTCCTCGGTGGCGACGTGCTCGCGGGTGAAGCCCCGGGAAAGGTCCCGGCCGACCATCATCCGTACGAGGTCGCCCTCGTCCGTGGCGGCCGCGTCCACGGCGTCGACGAGGGCTCCGTCGCGCAGTACGGCGACCCGGTCGGCGAGCTGGAAGATCTCCTGCATGCGGTGGGAGACGTAGATGACGGCCAGGCCCTGTGCGCGCAGTCGGCGGATCAGCGCGAAGAGGGCTCCCACCTCGTGTTCGGACAGGGAGGAGGTGGGTTCGTCGAAGGCCACGACCTTGGCGTCTCCGGTCAACGCCCGCAGGATCTCGACGAGTTGGCGCTGCGCCGGAGTGAGGTCGATGCCGAGGGTGTCGGGGTCGAGGACCTTGGCGAAACCGATCCGTACGAGGTCGTCGGCCAGTCGGCGGCGCAGGGCCGCGCGGTCGAAGCGGCGGGCGCCGCGGGTCGGGAGGGCGCCGAGGTAGACGTTCTCGGCGACGGTGAGGTGGGGGACGATCTCCGGCTCCTGGGGGATGAGCCGGATGCCGGCCGCCCGGGCATGGGCGGGGGAGCGGAGCTGGAGGGCCGCGCCGTCGACCTCCACCGTGCCGGAGTCCGCGACGTGATCGCCGCAGATGATCTTCAGCAGGGTCGACTTCCCGGCGCCGTTCTCTCCCATGAGGGCGGTGACGGCGCCGGCCGGGAATTCCAGGGTGACGTCGCGCAGCGCCCGGACCGCGCCGAAGTTCTTGACGATGCGGGTCACGCGCAGTGCGCAGCCGGCCGGGCCGGATGACGGGTCGCTGGACGCGAGGCTGCCGGGCCGGCTCACTTGCACCCGAATCCCGCGTCGCGCCAGGTTCCCGCGTCGACCATCTTGGTCGGAGCGAAGGACTCGGGTGCGAATTCCTTGCCGTTCTTGAGCTTGTCGTACATGGCCTGGACGGCCAGCCCGCCCACCTCGTCGCCGGGTATGTAGAGCGCGGCCTTCATCCCGTTGTCGGCGCCGGCCTGCCAGTCCTTGCAAGCGAGGTAGGCGCCGAGGCCGATGCCCACGATGTTCTGGCCGCCCACGCCCGCGTTGTTCAGTCCCTTGACGCCGCCGGAGACGTTCTCGTCGTTGCAGCCCATGACCACCCAGTGCTTGACGCCCTGGTTCGCCGTGACCGTCGCCTCGACCTTGGCCTGCGCGCCCGCCGGGGTGTTGTCCGTGCCGAGTTCGACGCTCTGGACGTCAGGACCGCCGGCCTCCTTCCAGGCGGACTTGGCTCCGTTGATCCGGTCGCCGCAGACCGTCGTGTCCTGCTTCCAGGCGTAGATGATCCGGGTGTCCGCCGCGTCCCATCCGGCCTTCTTGAACTCGGCGGCGGCCCGCTTGCCGACCTCGGCTCCCATCTGGGCTCCGGAGAAGCCGACGCGGGCCACGAGGTCGGAGGCTTTGCAGTCCGCGGGCTTGGGGCCGCTGACGCATACCTGGTCGTCGGAGGTCAGCAGCGGGATTCCGGCGTTCTTCGCCTCGGCCGCGACCTGGGGTCCCACGGCCGATTCCGGTACCACGATGATGACGCCCCGGTTCTTCTGGGCGATGGCCGACTTGACCTCGGTGATGGTCTTGGAGGCGTCGTTGCCCAGGTTGACGACGGTGAGCTTGATGCCCAGCTCGGCCGCCTTCTTGCGGGCCCCCGCGGCCTCGGAGACGAAGTACTCCTGGTCGCCTTGCTTCTGCAGGTAGGCGATGGAGAGGGGGCCGTCGGCCGGCTTGTCCGCACCCGGGGCGGCGGCGGGTCTGCCGGAGGAGCAGGCGCCCAGGGTGAGGACCAGCGCGAGGGATCCGGCCAGGGCGGCGCCACTGCGGTATCGGTTCAGGGACATGTGAGGGGTCTTCCTGTTCGGGCTGTCGCAGCCTGTGTCGGCGGGTCAGTTGCAGGTGAGCCGGGGAGTCGCCCAGTCCGCGTGGTCGTAGTCGATGCCGTTGCCGCCGTCGGTGACGACGAGCTTGAGCGTCCGGCCGCCGGTCAGGTCGGCGGTGAGCCTCTTGGCGGCGTCCGCCGTGGTCACCACTCCGCTGTCGGCGACCTTGGTGGCGTCCCGGTAGATCTGGAAGGTGACCGCTCCGGTGAAGGAGCTTTCGTCGTCGACGCCCACGTCCACCGTCAGGCCGGTGCACCGGGCGCCGAGGTGGTAGGTGATCGTGCTGGAGGCGTGGGCGCCGAGGCCCTTCGCGTGGACGGCGCCGTTGATCGTCAGGGCCCTGCCGTCACCGGCCGGCCGCTCGCCGTTGCTCCGGTCCTTCTCGACCGGTCCCCAGCCGTTGGCCACGCCCGTCCAGGGGAGATCGGACAGGTGGGACGTGCCGGAGGGCGGGAGGGGGAGCGGACCGGGTGTGATCCGGTAGGCGACGGTCGCGTGGGACGGTACGGAGGCGCTGATCGTGCCGCTCGTGTTCGTCGACACGGCCTTGGTCCACAGGTCCTTGAGGGTGGAGGGACCGCGGTTGCCGATGCCCAGGGCGTCGGTGGTCGTGGAGACGGTGGCGGTGGCCCCGGTCTCGTTGGTCAGCGAGACCGCCACGTCCCCGTTCCGCAGCTCCTTGGCCATGACCACCAGGCCCGCGTTGGAGGAGACCACCGTGCCCTGCTTGCCCAGAGGGTCCTGGTCGACGGCGATCACGTCGGCGTTGGAGAGGATCGAGAAGGTGTCGGCGCTCGCCTTGCGCAGGTCGGTCCCGATCAGCAGCGGCGCCGACATCATCGACCACAGGGTGAAGTGGGTGCGGTACTCGGCGGCGGTCATGCCGCCGTTGCCGACCTCCAGCATGTCCGGGTCGTTCCACTGGCCGGGCCCGGCGTACGGGGCGAGCGGCTGGTTCCGGTGCGCGATGTTGATCATCGAGGACCAGTTGTCGGAGATGTCGCCCGTCGTGCGCCACAGGTGGGCGAGCGGCGCCGCCCACTCCCAGGGTTTGTTCTCGCCCCACTCACACACGGACAAGACGATGGGCCGGCCCGTGGTGCGCAGGGCGTTCGCCATGTCGGTGTAGCGCTTCCTGGCGTCCACGCCCTGGTTGTTGCAGTTGTCGTACTTGAGGTAGTCGACGCCGAAGGAGGCGAACAGGTTCGCGTCCTGCTGCTCGTGGCCGAGGCCGCCGGGGAAACCGGCGGTGTCGCAGGTCCTGGTGCCCGCGCTGGTGTAGATGCCGAACTTGAGCCCCTTGCCGTGCACGTAGTCGGCGACCGCCTTGATCCCGTGCGGGAAGCGGACGGGGTCGGCGACCAGGTTGCCCGAGGCGTCCCGTTGCGGCAGCGCCCAGCAGTCGTCGAGGTTGACGTACTGGTAGCCGGCCTCCTTGAGTC
>NZ_JBHWBP010000400.1:0-6556 GCF_042735575.1 Streptomyces sp. NPDC059564
TCCGGGGGCGGCACTACTGTGGTGGGGCGCCACAGTCAAGGGAGTGAACAGATGGATCACAGCGGTCACGGCATGAGCATGGACATGGACATGGACCACATGGACATGAACATGGACCTGCCGCCGTTCACCCTCGGGCGCGGGCTGGAGTTCTCCTTCGACTCCTTCTTCCTGTTCGGCTCCCTGCTGGGGCTCGCCCTGTACGGGTGGGGCGTGCTGCGGCTGCGCCGGCGCGGGGACGCCTGGCCGGTGGGCCGCACGATCGGCTTCGTGGCGGGCGTGCTGAGCGTGGCGCTGGTGATGTGCACCAAGCTGAACGACTACGGCATGGTCATGTTCAGCGTGCACATGGTCCAGCACATGGTGATCAGCATGATCAGCCCGATCCTGCTGCTGCTGGGCGCGCCCGTGACGCTGGCGCTGCGCGCGCTGCCGCCCGCCGCCCGCGGCACCAAGGGCCCGCGCGAGCTGCTCCTGATGCTGCTGCACAGCCGGTACATGCGGATCGTGACGCACCCGGCCTTCACCATCCCGATGTTCATCGCCAGCCTCTACGGGCTGTACTTCACCCCGCTCTTCGACTTCCTGATGGAGTCCCGGACCGGCCACATCGCGATGATGGTGCACTTCCTGGCGGTCGGCCTGATCTTCTTCTGGCCGATCATGGGCGTGGACCCGGGCCCGCACCGTCCCGGCTACGTCATGCGGATGCTGGAGCTGTTCGCGGGCATGCCCTTCCACGCCTTCTTCGGCATCGCGCTGATGATGGCGAGCGAGCCGATGATCAAGACGTACGCGAACCCGCCGGCCTCCCTCGGCATCGACCCGCTGCTCGACCAGCAGTGGGGCGGCGGCATCGCCTGGGCCTTCAGCGAGATCCCCTCGGTGCTGGTGCTGATCGCGCTGGTCTACCAGTGGTACCACTCGGAGCAGCGCGCCGCGAAGCGCTCGGACCGGTCCGAGGACCGCAACGGCGACCAGGAGCTGGCGGCGTACAACGCGTATCTCGCCTCGCTCCAAGGGCGCGGCCAGTAGCGCGGGAGCCGTCCTGGGCGCCACCATGGGGCATGACCGGATCCGTTAAGGCGATGGCCGTGACGACCTTCGCCGCCCTGGTGGCCGTCTCCACGTATTCCGTGGCGCTCGGCAGCAACGGCTGGCTGTGGTTCGGCTGGGTGGTGCTGGGACTGCTGACCCTGGGGATGGCCGCCGCGGGCGGCACCTGAGCGGGGCCGCCCCCGCCTTCGTCACCACGTGGCGAATTGGCCGATTCCCGATGGCGGACGGGTGAACTCCACGCACTGGTAGCCGTACTACCAGTAACAGGAAGTCCCTGGAGGACCCCGCTGCCTGGAGGAACGCCATGTCCAAGGGCACTGAAGAAGACGCGGCCTGCCGTGCGTACGCCGAGATCCTGCAGGAGGTGCGCATCGCCCAGACGGCGGTGCAGTTCCTCCTCGGGTTCCTCATGGCGGTGGCCGTCACCCCCCGGTTCAGCACGCTGGCGCCGGCCGACCGGGGCATCTACGTCACGGCCCTGGTGCTGGCGTTCGGAGCCGTGGGGCTGCTGACGGCGCCGGCCCCGCTGCACCGGCTGTGCGACTCGATGGACAAGGACCGGCTCGTGCACATCGCGGGCAGTCTCGCCCTGTGGGGCGTCCTGCTGCTCATGCTGGCGATGTCCGCGTCCGTCCTGCTCGTGCTCAACCTGGTGCTGAGCCTGTCGGCCGCCGGGATGCTGGCCTCGGCCGTGCTGTGCTGGCTGGTGGGTTTCTGGTTCGCCATGCCCATCTGGCACCGGTTCCGCCACACTGATCTGACCGTCAGGTGAAGGGAAGCGCCGGGTGTTCTACCACTTGCTCAAGCACGTGCTGCTCGGTCCACTGCTGCGGCTGCTGTTCCGGCCCCGGATCGAAGGGATGGAGAACATCCCCCCGGACGGGGCGGCGATCATCGCGGGCAACCACCTGTCCTTCTCCGACCACTTCCTCATGCCCGCGATCCTGCGGCGCCGGATCACCTTCCTGGCGAAGGCCGAGTACTTCACCGGCCCGGGCCTCAAGGGCAGGCTGACCGCCGCCTTCTTCCGCAGCGCCGGACAGATCCCGGTGGACCGCTCCGGCAAGGACGCCGGCCAGGCCGCCCTGCGCGAGGGCCTCGGGGTGCTGGCCAAGGGGGAGCTGCTCGGGATCTACCCGGAGGGCACCCGCTCGCACGACGGGCGGCTCTACAAGGGCAAGGTCGGGGTGGCCGCTATGGCGCTCGGCGCCGGGGTCCCGGTGGTGCCCTGCGCGATGGTCGGCACCTTCGAGATCCAGCCGCCCGGCCAGAAGATCCCGAAGATCCGGCGGGTGACCATCCGCTTCGGCGCACCGCTGGAGTTCTCCCGGTACGAGGGGATGGAGGGCGAGCGGGCCGTGCTGCGCGCCGTCACCGACGAGATCATGTACGCGATCCTCGGCCTCTCCGGGCAGGAGTACGTCGACCGGTACGCGGCCGAGGTCAAGGCCGAGGAAGAGGAGAAGCGGAAGAAGGCCCGGCGCTCGACGCGCTGAGCCTCCTCCCGCTCCGTCTTCCCGGGGTGTCCTAGCGGACGGCCGGGAGCTCCTCGAGCGCCGGGAGAGCGGCGTCCGGGGACTGGGCGAGCATCTTCGCGGCGGCCGGGGCGGGCGCGACCGGCGTGGCGTGCGGGGCGCACTTCACGTCCTTGGCGTCGACCTTGCCGGTCAGCAGGTAGGCGTCGACCCGCGCGTTGACGCAGGGGTTCACCAGGCTGGTCACGCCGTGCGAGCCGGCGTTCTGCTCGGTGATCAGGCGCGAGCCGGCCAGCCGGCGGTGCAGCTCGACGCCGCCCACGTACGGGGTGGCCGCGTCACGCTCGGACTGGACGATCAGGACCGGCGCCAGACCGTGCTTGGCACCGACCTCGATCGGGGTGCTCTGCTTGGACTTCCAGGTCGCGCAGGGCAGGTTCATCCACGCGTTCGACCAGGTCAGGAACGGGTACTTCTTGTGCAGCGCGGTGTTGTCCCGGTCCCACTTCGCCCAGCTGGTGGGCCACTTGGCATCGGCGCACTCGACCGCGGTGTACACGGCGTTGCTGTTCTCCGACGCGGCGTTGCCCTTGGTGTCGGACATGTCCGGGGCGATCGCATCGATCAGCGGCTTCTCGTCACCGGCGACGAAGGCGCTGAACGCCTGCGCGACCGGGACCCACGAGGAGTCGTAGTACGGGGCACCCTGGAAGAAGCCGAGGAGCTCCGCCGGGCCGACGACGCCGCCGAGCGGGTTGGCCTTGGCCTTGGCGCGCAGTTCAAGCCACTTGGCCTCGACCTTGGCGCGGGTGTCGCCGATGTGGAAGACGGAGTCGTTCTTGGCGACCCAGTCCTCCCAGTCGTTCCAGCGCATCTGGAAGGCGACGTCCTGCTCCAGGTTGGCCTGGTACCAGATGTTGTCCTGCTCGGGGTTGACCACGCTGTCGACGATCATGCGGCGCACGTGGGTCGGGAAGAGGGTCGCGTAGACCCCGCCCAGGTAGGTGCCGTAGGAGACGCCGAGGTAGTTCAGCTTCTGCTCACCGAGGGCGGCCCGGATGACGTCCAGGTCGCGCGCGGTGTTGGGGGTGGTCATGTGCGGCAGCATCTCGCCGCTGCGCTCCTGGCAGCCGTCCGCGTACTCGGCGGCGAGCTTGCGCTGGGCGCGCTTGTCGGCCTCGCTGTCCGGGACCGGGTCGGCCTTGGGGGCCTTGACGAACTCCTGCGGGTCGATGCAGGAGATCGGCGCGGAGTGGCCGACGCCGCGGGGGTCGAAGCCCACGAAGTCGTACGCCTTCGAGGTGTTGACCCACAGCGGGCTCTTGGTGGTGACCCGGCGGGGGAAGCGCATGCCGGAACCGCCGGGGCCGCCCGGGTTGTAGACGAGCGCGCCCTGGCGCTCCTCCTTGGTGCCGGTGCTGCCGATCCGGTCGACCGCGAGCTCGATGGTCTTGCCGAAGGGCTTCGTGTAGTCCAGCGGGACCTTCACCCAGCCGCACTGGATGGGCTTCTCGAAGCCCCAGTCCGCGGGGCAGTCCTTCCAGTCGATTCCGGCTCGGGCGGCGCGGGCGGCGGCGATCTGGGCGCCGACCGCCTCGGCGGCCCCGTTGTCGCGGCCGGCCGAGGCCGCCGAGGCGGACGGCGCGAGCAGCAGGCCCGCTGCCAGTGCGCCGGTGATGAGAGTGGCGGCGCTCCCCAGCGCCGCGGTGCGTATCACGTGGTTGTTCCCCCTGCGTCATGTGCCGCCGTGGGCGGCCGTGTTCGGTCGGGTTCGGTCGTCGGCGTGCAGGTGGATCCTTGCCGCTGACCGATACCCGGCAACAGAGCACGGTCGAGTTCTTTGCCAACCCGATAACCGGAAACGGGTGTACCGCTGAGCGGTGTCCCATTCGCCCCCTGTATGAACCCCCGTCACCACCCGTACGCGTGCGCCGCCTCGTCGAGCAGCGCGCGCAGCCGCAGCGCGTCCGGGGCCAGCGCCGTCACCAGTACCGCCGGGCCCGCCAGCGGGGTGAGCGCCGCGAACTCCCCCAGGACCCGCGCCGGGGGCGGATCCCCCTCGAACCGCGGGTCGACGACCAGGAGCTGGCCGAGCGCCCGATGGCCCGCGATGCCCGCCGGGCCGTCCCAGCCGCCGGGGGCGCCCGGGCCGCAGGACAGTTCCTGGTCCAGCAGGGGGCGGCCGCCCCGGATGACCGTGAGCCGGGCGCGCAGCAGGCCGGGGGCCTCCGCCGTGCGGCCCAGCACCTGCTCCTCGCGCAGCATCAGCCGGGCGGTGGGGGCCAGTTCGGCCCGGGTGCGCACCCGCAGGTCGCTGCCGCGTACGGAGACCAGCGGCTCCGGCAGCCAGCGCACCGCCGCGTCCTCGGCGAGGGTGAGGCGCACGTCGTACCGGGCCGGCTCGCCGCCCCGGCCGGGCAGGGCCAGGGTGGCCGCCGCCGAGCGCAGCAGGAGCCGGGCGCCCGGGCCCGCGTCGGCCTCGACCGTGAGGTGGTCGCCGCCGAGGGGGGCGCTCATCGCGCCGACCAGCATCACCCCGGCCTCGGCGCCCTCGCCCCGGGTGCGGCGCAGGGCGAGCGGCCCCTCCCCGGCCAGCAGCGGCAGTGCGGTACCGCCGCGTCCGTCGCGGACGGCGCCGATGCGGGCGGTGGCCCGCAGTCCGGAGGGGGGCGCGGCGGTGACGGGGGGTGCACTGGTCACCGTACGACCCAGGCGGCGATCCGCTCGCGCACCCAGTCGGCCACCGGGGCGACGCCCTCGGCCCCGCGCAGGGACTGGAAGGCGACGGGCAGTGCGCCCCGCTGCTCGGCCGCGTCGCGGGCCATCCGGTCCAGGTCGGAGCCGACGTGCGGGGCGAGGTCGGTCTTGTTGACGACGAGCAGGTCGGCCGTGGTCACGCCGGGGCCGCCCTTGCGCGGGATGTCGTCGCCGCCGGCCACGTCGATGACGAAGATCTGGGCGTCGACCAGGCCCCGGGAGAAGGTGGCGGTCAGGTTGTCGCCGCCGGACTCGACGAGGATGAGGTCGAGCGGTCCGGCATTCTCCTCCAGCTCCTCCACCGCCTCCAGGTTCGCGGAGATGTCGTCGCGGATGGCGGTGTGCGGGCAGGCCCCGGTCTCGACGGCGCTGATCCGCTCGGGCGGCAGGACGGCCTCGCGGAGCAGGAACTCGGCGTCCTCGCGGGTGTAGATGTCGTTCGTGACGACGGCCATGGACAGTTCGGCGCGCAGGGCCCGGCAGAGCGCGGCGACGGTCGCCGTCTTGCCTGAGCCGACGGGTCCGCCGAGTCCGATGCGCAGGGCGCGGCGGGTGCCGTCGGCGCGGTGCGGGTCGGCGCTGTGGGTGTGGCGGTGCGGGTACGTCACGTCGTGGTCGAGGTGCACGGGGTCTCCTTGGAGGTGGTGTGGGGTGGCCGGTCGGGGCGCTCCTCGTGCGCTCAGGAGGCGAAGAGGCGTACCGGCCAGTCGGCATGGGCCTGCGCCGCGATCTCCAGCAGGGGCGAGGAGGCGGCGGGCAGGACGTCCGGGCCCTCGGTGCGGGCGAGCAGGGCGGCCTCGGCGGCCCGGGCGGCGACGGCGTCGAGTTCCGGTGCCAGCCGGGCCAGCACCCCGCTCGCCTCGAAGGGGTCCAGGCCCAGCAGCCGCACCGTGGCGGTGGCCGGCCCGCTGACGCTCTCGTACGCGGCCACGTGCGCGGCGTCCAGCGCCCCGAGCCCCGCCGCCCGGGCGGCGAGCCCGAGCACCACGGGCTGGTGCGCCCCGCGCGGGAAGGCCGCGCCCAGCGCGTCGAGCCCGGGGTCGGGCCAGGTGGCGCGGGCGGCCCGCAGGAGCTGGCGCCCGAGCCGTCGCGCGGCGGCGCGCAGCGCGGGCGAGGGGGTGCGGGCGTCGGCGGCGGCGTCGAGCCCCGCCGGGTCCAGGCCGAGGGCGGCCGCCGCCCCCAGCCCCGCGGCGGGCACCCCGGCGGTGTGCATGCGGCCCCGGCACAACAAGGCCACGGGAGCCCGCGCCTGGAGACGGCCCCCC
>NZ_JBHWBP010000401.1:0-6529 GCF_042735575.1 Streptomyces sp. NPDC059564
CGGCGGAATGGCAGCGGGTCGTCGAAGACCTCGTACGTCGCCAGCTGCCCCCGGTGCAGCTCCAGATGGCGCCGCAGCTCCGGTCCGAGCCCCTGGAGCCCCACCACGCCCGCCGCGCGCAGCCGCAGCAGCAGCGCGTCGCGCATCGGCTTGGGGTCCTGGCTCTCGTCCACCCAGCGGGCCAGCTCCGCGCTGCCGTCGGGCAGCACCTCGTACTCCTTCTTCTGCCCCCGCACGGGCCCCTCGCTGGGCAGCGCCCGGATCAGCCCGGCCTCCTCCAGCCGCCCGAGCTCCCGGTAGATCTGCTGGTGCGTCGCCGACCAGAAGTACCCGATCGACTTGTCGAACCGCCGGGTCAGCTCCAGCCCCGACGAGGGCTTCTCCAGCAGGGCGGTGAGGATGGCGTGCGGCAGCGACATGCGGCCCATCCTAGGTTTGCCGGCTCCCGGCCGGGCCCCGGCCGGTCCGGGGCCCGGCCGCCGCCTAGCGCCAGGCGGCCAGCGCCTCCGGCACCCGGGGGCCCGGGGCGTCCGCGTCCAGCAGCCCGTGGGCGCGCAGCAGGGCCGTCACCGCCGGGGACCAGGCCTGGCGCAGGCCCGCCGAGGCCAGCAGCTCCGGGTCCGACAGGAGCACCGCCGCCGGACCGGTCCGGATGCCCGACGGGGTCAGCACCGCCGCGTCGTCGGCCCAGCGCACCGCGAGGTCCACGTCGTGCGTGGCCATCACCACCGTGGTGCCGGCCGCGCGCAGACCCGCCAGCACGTCCAGGAGGCGTTCCTGCCCGTCCGGGTCGAGCCCGGCCGTCGGCTCGTCCAGGATCAGCACGCGCGGGGCCATCGCCACCGCGCCCGCGATGGCCGCGCGCTTGCGCTGTCCGTACGACAGGAGGTGCGTGGGCCGGTCCCGCAGCGCGGTGATGTCCAGGGCGGCGAGGGCGGAGCCGACCCGCTCGCGGACCTCGGGCGCGGGCAGCCCGAGGTTCATCGGCCCGAAGGACACGTCCTGTTCGACGGAGGCCGCGAAGAGCTGGTCGTCGGGGTCCTGGACCACCAGCTGTACGGAGGTGCGCAGCCGGGTCAGGCCCGCCCGGTCGTGGGCGACCTCCGCGCCGTCCAGGCGCAGCGTGCCCGCGGCGGGGCGCAGGCCGCCGCTCAGCAGCCGCATCAGCGTGGTCTTGCCGCTGCCGTTGCGGCCCAGCAGGACCAGCGCCCGCCCCTGCTCGATCCCGAAGTCCACGCCCGACAGCACGGCCGGGCCGTCCTCGTAGGCATAGCCCGCGCCGGCCAGCTCCACCACCACGCTCACAGGTACAGCTCCTTCAGTACGAGGGTCCCCGCGACCACGGCGGTCAGCAGGGCGGCGGAGGCCGTGAGGAACCGCCAGGACAGCGCCGCGTCCGGTACGAGGACGCGCAGCGCGCCGTCGTAGCCGCGGCCGGCCAGGCCTTCCTGGAGGCGGGCGGCGCGGTCGAAGGCCCGGACGAAGGAGGTCGCGGCGAGCCCGGCCAGCGAACGCCACACCGCCGCCCGGCTCGTCTGCCCGAGCCGGGCGGCCTGGGCCCGGCGGACCTGGGTCATCGAGTCCAGCAGCAGGAAGCCGATCCGGTACATGACGAGGGCGACGTCCACCACCGGGGCGGGCACCCCCGCCCGCACCAGCCGCGGCAGGACGTCCGAGACGGGGGTGGTGAAGGCGAACAGCAGCACGCCGAGCGAGGCCGCCGAGGTGCGCAGCAGGAGTTCGGCCGCGTGCCGGGGGCCGTCCGGGGCGAGGGAGGCGAAGCCGGCCGGGCCGCCGAGCGAGACCAGCAGCGGCAGCGCCCCGGTCACGCAGAAGCCCAGCGGCACCCGGAAGGCCCGCCACAGCTGCCGGCCCGCGACCCCGGCCGGACCCAGCAGCACGGCCAGCGTCGCGGCGCCGACCAGCGGCCCGCCGGGCCAGGGCGGCAGGCACACGGCGGCGACCGTCAGTCCGAGCCCCAGGAGCGCCTTCTCCAGCGGATGCCGCCCCCGCCACCGGCTCGCGTGCGCCGCCACGTCGATCGGCAACACCGCCTACGCCTCCGGCGGGGCGGGGACGGGCGACGCGTCGGGGCTCGCGGCCGCCGCCTGGGCCAGGCCCTGGCGGCGCCCCTTGCGGACGCCGAAGTAGTACGCGAGCAGGCCCGCGCCCAGGGCGGCCTGGAGGGCGAACAGTGCCGACTCGACCTCCCCGGACGGGGGTTCGTACAGCGGCGAGAACCAGGGCTCGTAGTCCGGCTTCAGTTCCGTGATGGCCGACTCGGCCTGCGCGTCCGCGCCCGTGAACGGCTCCTCCTTACCGTCGCCGAGCCCCAGCGCGAGCGGGAGCACGGCCAGCGCCGCCACCACGAGCAGCAGCAGGGTGTTGATCTTCGCGTTCCGGGACATCGCCATCAGAGGGCCGCCTCCTGCTTCGCCTTCGCGCTGCCGGTCAGCTTCGCGACCCCGAGCCGGACCAGGTCCGACTTGCTGGACTGCATCAGCAGCCGCATCACGAGGACGGTCAGCAGGCCCTCGCTCACCGCGAGCGGGATCTGGGTCAGGGCGAAGATGCCCGCGAACTTCTCCAGCGCGCCCGGGAATCCGCTGCCCGGATCCGGGAAGGCCAGCGCCAGCTGGACGGAGGTGACGCAGTAGGTGACGAGGTCGGCGACGAAGGCCCCGCAGAAGACCGTCACCATCAGCGGCGCACCCGACTTCCGCAGCAGCCGGTACACGCCGTAGCCCGCCCAGGGGCCGGCGATGGCCATCGAGAAGACGTTCGCGCCGAGGGTGGTGAGCCCACCGTGCGCGAGCAGCAGCGCCTGGAAGAGCAGGGTGATCGTGCCGAGCACCGCCATGATCGGCGGCCGGAACAGGATGGCCCCGAGCCCGGTTCCGGTCGGGTGCGAGCAACTGCCCGTCACCGACGGGATCTTGAGTGCGGACAGGACGAACGTGAACGCACCCGACGCCCCGAGCAGCAGCGTGCTCTCCGGGTTCGCCTTCACCTCGCGGGTGAGGGCGCGGACGCCGTGGACGACGAACGGGGCGGACGCGGCGCCCCAGGCGACCGCGTGCAAGGGGGGCAGGAACCCCTCGGCTATATGCATGGTTGTGGGAGACCTCTCCAGCACCTCGTGGATGGACGACGCGCCCCGGCCGGTCTCCTGGCTCACGGGTACTGATGCCCTGACTCCGCCTTCCCGGGGCCGTGCGGTCTCCCGCGCGGGCCCAGTGGCTTCCCGCGTACGTACAGGAGTGGAGCCGGACTTCCCGATCACAGTGGCGAGGGCCGCACCGGTTTTCCACCGGTTTCCCGAACGCCAAGGCCAGCTGACCCTAGTCGGCCGCACGGACCGGTCACAACCCGCCCCAATCCCGCCGATCGGGTGGCCGGATTCCGCTTGGCTGTCACCCAACGTGTTCACGCCGCTACCATCTGCACCAACCGCCCCGCCCGAAAAGGGAGTTCCGCATGGCCGTGACCACCGAAGACTGGCTGCCCCGCATCGCCGCGCTGTTCCGCACCTACGATCTCGACGGCGACGGCCAGCTCGGCCGCGAGGACCTCATCGCCTACGCCGGCCGGCTCGGCGAGCAGCTCACCGAACCCGGTGACACCCGCCGCCGCACCGCCCTCTTCGACGCCTACAACGAACTCTGGACCCAGCTCCAGACCGCCGCCGACACCGACCGCGGCGGCCGCGTCAGCGAGCAGGAGTTCGTCGCGGCCGCCGCCCGCGACGCCTTCGACGGAGACCGCACCTTCCGCGCCTCCACCCTGCGTGCCCTCGACGCCCTCGCCGACGCCCTCGACCGGGACGGGGACGGCCGCATCGACCGCGCCGAGTACGAGCGCCTCTTCGGCGCGACGGGCCTCTCCGCGGGCACCGACGCCCTCGCCTTCGACCGGATCGACGCGGACGGCGACGGCGCCGTCAGCCGCGAGGAACTGCGCGCCGCCGCCGTGTACCTCTTCCCGCTGGCCGACCCCGCCTGGCTGACCGGCGCCGGCCACCGCCCCGACCGCACCCGCGGCATCGCCCTGGTCGCCCACGACGCCCGCAAGGCGGACCTGCTCGCCTGGGCCGAGCGCCGGGCCGCCGACCTCAAGCCGTATCGCCTCTACGGCACCGGCACCACCGGCACGCTGATCAACCGCATGATCGGCCTGGACGTCACCCCGCTGCGCAGCGGCCCGCTCGGCGGCGACCAGCAGATCGGCGCGCTCGTCACCCAGGGCGAGATCGACATGCTGGTCTTCTTCTACGACCCGCTCGCCTCCCACCCGCACGGCGACGACGTCCGCGCCCTGATCCGGCTCGTCACGCTGGCCGACGTACGGCTGGCGCTGAACGCCGCGAGCGCGGACGCGATGATCGAGAGCCTGTAGCGGCGGCCGCGGGGACCGGGGGTCGGGGGTGCGGAGTGGCCCGGACGGGCGCGGCCCGCTGGCGGCCCCCGCGTCCCCCGGGAAGGCTGGGCTCCGTGACCGCCGACTCCCTCACCTACCCGGACCTCTCCGCCGTCTACGTCAACTGCACCCTGAAGCGCTCGCCCGAGACCAGCAACACCGAGGGCCTGATCGCCAAGAGCCGCGCCGTCATGGAGGCGGCCGGCGCCCGGACCTCACTGATCCGGGCCGTCGACCACGACATCGCCACCGGCGTCTGGCCCGACATGACCGAGCACGGCTGGGAGAGCGACCAGTGGCCGGTCCTCTACAGCCAGATCATGGACGCCGACATCCTCGTGCTCTGCGGCCCGATCTGGCTCGGCGACAACAGCTCGGTGATGAAGCAGGTCATCGAGCGGCTCTACGCCTGCTCCTCGATCCTGAACGAGCAGGGCCAGTACGCCTACTACGGGCGCGTCGGCGGGGCCCTGATCACCGGCAACGAGGACGGCGTCAAACACTGCGCCATGAACGTCCTCTACAGCCTCCAGCACCTCGGCTACGCGATCCCGCCGCAGGCCGACGCGGGCTGGATCGGCGAGGCCGGGCCCGGCCCCTCGTACCTGGACCCGGGATCCGGCGGCCCCGAGAACGACTTCACCAACCGCAACACGGCCTTCATGTCCTGGAACCTGATGCACCTCGCCGCCCTCCTCAAACGCGCCGGCGGCATCCCCGCCCACGGCAACCAGCGCTCCCTGTGGGACGCCGGCTGCCGCTTCGACTTCCCCAACCCCGAACACCGCTGAGCGGGTACGGGGGCGGGTTCAGCAGGTGTTCGGGTGGGCGACGTCCACCACGTACCGCTCGGGCGAGTGGAGGACGCTGGTGGTGAAGGACGGCCGGGTGTCGAAGGCGGCGCCGAAGGTCACGTACCCCTCGAAGTCGCCCGTCATGGCGATGCCCTTGAGCTTGCTGAGGTTGATCGTCTGGAGCTTGGGGCCCTGGTAGACGTTCTGGCCCGCGTCGTTGTGCGCGGCGGCGGGGTGCAGGCGGATCTCCAGGAAGTACGTCCCGGGCAGCGGCACGGGCTTGCCGGAGCCGTCGTAGACCAGCTCGGAGACGGGTGTGACGGTGACCGGCGGGACGGAGCCCTGCAGGTCGATGACGATCCGGTCGTACGTGCAGTGACCGCCCCAGCGGGCGTTCACGACGAGCGGGGTCTGGGTGCGGACGGACGGCGTGGTGGGTGCTGCGGACGCGGCGGCCGAAGCCGGTGCCGAGAGCGCGAGCCCGGCGGTGAGCAGGGCACCCGTGGCCAGGGCCACGGTCCGGCGGCGGCGCAGGCGGTGCGGGTGACGCATGGCGTCCCCCCGATTCTCGTGAGACGGGGACTGGCTGTCACCGTGGGAGACACCGCCCGGGCCCCGGCGGTTCCCTCAGTGCGCCAGCAGCGCGCTCAGCTCCGCGTCCAGGTCGTAGTGGCGCCGTTCCTGCCCGCGCGGGACCAGCTCGGTCATCCGCCGGCACAGCTCCCGTACGTCCTTGGCGCGGGCGGAGACCACACAGCTCTGCTCGCCGTTGCTGAAGGCGAGGAACACACGGGGCTCGGTGCCCCGCCGCAGCGGCCACACCTGTATGTCGCCCTCGCCGGTACCGCAGGTCTGCCCGTCGAGCAGCAGCTCGCGCGAGAACACCCAGCGGGCGAGGTGGGTCCCGGCGCCGCGGAAGTCGACGGCCAGTTCGTACGGCCGGTCCGTGCGGTAGACGAAGGCGCCGATCAGGGGGACGGACAGCGGTGCGGCCTCCAGCCGCAACGGCAGGACGCGGTGTTCGGTGGTGGCCATGGTGGCTCTGCCTCTCTTCGCGCGGGGGCTTTCACGGGCCCCCTCGGGCACGCTAGCCGACGTTCCCGGCGCTCCCCGGGGCCGAAGGTCCCGACCGGACGGGCCGCACGGCCCGTTTCCGGGAGCGCGCGGGGCCGGGCGGGCGGTCCGCCTCCGGCCGGGTCTCGCCCGGAAGGCGTACGGGCCCAGGGTGCCAGGACGCACCCGAGCCCGCCCTCCGGGGAGAGCTGGCTCGGGGGGACCTGCCGGCCTCGGTCGTGTAGGTCCAGGGGGCGTCGGTGCGG
>NZ_JBHWBP010000402.1:0-6522 GCF_042735575.1 Streptomyces sp. NPDC059564
TACTCGCCCTCTTCGCGCAGGATCGTCTCGGCACCGACACCTTCGGCTTCGGCCTGCTCCTCACGGCGGAGGCCACCGGCGGTCTGCTCGGCGCGGGCATCGCCTCCTTCCTCGGACGACGACTCGGCACCGGCACCGCGCTGACCTGCACGGCGGCAGTCGAGGGGCTCGCCATCCTGGGCCTTGCCGCCGCCCCGAACCCCTACGTCGCCGGCCTCGCGCTCGCCGTCTGCGGAGCGGGCATGGGCGCCACCATGGTGCTCGGCCCCTCCCTCCGACAGGCGATCGTCCCCGCCCACCTGATGGGCCGGGTCGCCTCCACCTCCCGCATGCTCTCCATGTGCGCCGCCCCGTTCGGCGCCTTCCTCGGCGGCTGGCTGGCCACCACCTACGACGTCCGCACCCCGCTCTACACCGCCGCCGGCCTCCTCCTCACCATGACCACCGTCACCGCCACCATGACCAGCAACCGCCGGGTTGAGGCGGCGCTGCGTGCCGCCGCCCCGGCCGATGATCCAGATCACGCGGAATCCCGGGATCCCGCTCAGGAGCGTGCCATTTAGGGCTCCGCGAGGTCGCTGAGCCAGTGCCAAGCCCGGCTCGGCGTTCCTCCCCCTCGGCCCGGAGCGTCGGGTGCCTGGCCTCCACAGGAAGCAACGCGTGGCCCAGCGAGCCGGGTGCGCCGCCGTCACGGCCGAACATCCGCGGCAGGTCGTAGGCCCGGACCTGGTTGGTGATGTGCGATCCGGCGACCCGGAGCATGTCCGGCCAATGCGTGGCGATCCGCTAGAGGTTCACCTTGTTGCAGACGACGGCCTCCAGCGAGCCGTACCTGTCCGTGGGATCTCGTACACCCGGAAATTCGTCACTCTCAGCTGAGTGCTGTGGGGTCACAGGCTGTGGGCGATGGGGTGCAGCGGTTCGTACAGCGGGAGTTCGGCATGGCTGGGGAGCCGGATCGCGGTCAGTTTGCCCCAGCGCTGCTCGCTGACCGGACGGGTGATCTCGACACCCTGCGCGCGGAACTGGCCGAGCTGGGCGTCAAGGTCGTCGCACATCAGGAAGAACTCGTGCTCCGGCGGACCGTCGGTCGGGTGCACCGCCACCTCGGCCGGGGGCAGCTTGAAGATGAGCCAGCCGCCGCCCGCGTCGACGCCGGGAAACCCGAGGACGTCGCGGAGAAAGGCGCGGTCCGCCTCGGCGTCCTGGCTGTAGAGGATGACATGTGCACCGCTGATCATGGCTGGCTCCTGCCCCGTCGACGTGCTGGCGGTCGTGCCCCCGGCATCCTGGCACGCTCAGGTCCAAGAAGACCTTCGACTGCATTCGATGACACGCCGACTGAGTTGCAGAACAACGTAGGGAACGTTGACGGATGCGAGTTTCACGCCTGGTCAGGCCCGCGACGCGGGATCAGCCGCCGAAGCGTGTACCGGGTAGCTGCGAGACCGAGAGGTGGCGCGAGGGACTGCCGCCTTCTGCCCGACAACTGTTCGGCGCCTCGCCCCGCGAATCGGGGCCAAGGCATGGGGCTCAGGGCATGCTCGTGAGTGGCCAGGGGTTTGGGGCGTTGCGTCGGATCGCGGCGCGTATGTGGACCATGGCCAGGATGGCGCTCATGTGGGTCTTGCCCTCGGTGTACCGGACATGCCCCTTGCAGAACCAGAGGGCGTTCTCGGGATGCCCCGCATGATCGAGAGGTGGCTCTATCGCACGGAAGTACACGAGCGTGAACGTCTCGTCGTCGTGGTCCCTGTCGGACGCGTGGCAGATCGCGCAGTACGGGGGCATCACGGTTGGTCAACTCCACTCCGCCGAACGAATCATGATCGCAATCCTACGTTCGCCCTGGTCACCAGCGCGCCCGTCTCACACCCCCCTCGGTCTCGTACCTCCCAGGTGCACGCTTTGTCCCTGATCCCGCTTCACCGGGCCTGACCAGGCGTGATCAAACTTCCCTACGTTGTTCCGCGGCACCGGGCGAGCGCGCACAGGTCCTCGGGACCGAGCCCGCCGACGAGGACGGGGAGCCGAACCTCGGAACGTGGGTCGACGAACCAGCGCCGCCGGACCGCCACCCTGACTCCAAGGTCGGGACGCGGTGGGCATGATCGCCGTCGGCCCGCCCTCCGGTGCAACCCTCCCCATGACCGGCGCGGGATGCGGGAGGCGCTGTGCCTTCGCACGCTGAAGGTGGTCCCGTGACGGCGGGGCGCAAGTGAGATGTCTCTCGTTCCGTCAGTGTCCTCGCGACCACCGACAAGGGCCGCGGCGGCCGATTAGCCCATCTGGACCTGTCCCGGGCGGGCGGCGACCACCGGCGGGCGCTGGGATTCCCGGAGGGAAACGGCTGACCCCCGGGCGCTCGCCGAAGGCCCGGCCGACGCCGGAGCGGCGAAAAGGTTGGTGCGCGGGGCCGCCGGAACCGGGTAACGTCTTTGTCATGTTCTTCCAGACGCCGATTTACGAGTGAGAGCGTGACGGGCCCCTGCTGACGCCCTTCGACGTCGCCGCCCGTCCCCCACCGATGAATCCGTAGATCACTTCACATTTTTACCGGGAGAACCCGTGACCGTGAGCAAGAACATCAACAACCCCGTGGGCCAGGGCGGCGGCCAGCGCAAGAAGCTGTCCCGCGCCGAACGGCAGAACAACGGTCCGCACCGCAACCTCGACCGCCAGGGTGCAGCCGACCAGAAGGCGGAGCTGGTGCGCAAGATGCGCGAGAAGGCAGGCGCAGCCGAGGGCGCCGGGCAGACGGGCGACGACACCGCACAGAGCTGACGCGCGGCCGCCGCAGGGCGGCACCGCACGGGGCAGGGCCCGGACCGCGACGCGCGGTCCGGGCCCTGCTGCCGTATCGGGGCTCTGCTGCCGTTCCGGGCGCGGCCGGTCCCGGTCAGCTCTCGGCCGACCGCACGGGGCAGCGGCGGATCCGGCAGCCCCGTCGCCGCCACCACCCCGAGCCGCACCAGCAGCTCAGCGCGTTCCTCGTGCACGGCCCGGGCGACACCGCAGCTCTGGTTGGATGACTTTGCGGGCTAGGTGGCCAGGATGACGAGGAACTGGCCGCCCCCAGCCTGGATGTCGGCGGTCACCGGCATCCCCGGTACCAGTCGGGAGAACCGGTCCACCAGCCAATCCGCCGCCTCTTGGGCGTCCTTCCTGGTCGGACAACGGCCCACCATCTCGCGGCCACCCTTGCGCTCCAGCCTCTCGGCAACGGCGATCAGTGGCGCGGGTTCGACTACGTACAGGCGCTCCGGCCAGGCGATGACCACCTTGACCGCGCCCTTGCGGGTGTTGCACCCGCGGTGCGCGAGGCGCTCGGCGACCTTGGCCTTCCGGTCGGAGGTCCGGCTGTCGACACTGGGCCCCCGCGGGTCGTTCACCGACTCGTCGGGGTCGACCGGTTCGTCACACACCCAGCACTGCCATCCGTCGCGCTCGGCCACATCATCAAGGAGACTCATCCGAGCAAACTAGCGTGCCCGGCCGCCACCCGCGCACCAGGGCCCCGGCAAGGTCCCAACCTGAATCCCAGGAGTCTTGCCCGGGGTGGAAGCAGGAGAGCCAGGTCCCGGCGGTCTTCTGCTCGGACGGAGTGCCCTTGTCGGTGTGCCGGTAGGTCAGGTGCGGAGCGCCGATCCGCTGGATTGATCAGCCGTCGCGCCTTTCGGCGCTCCGCTTGCGGGCGGTGACCAGGGCGAAGTCCGGCTGGTGTCCGGCGCAGGCGCGTGCCCACAGCAGCCAGTCCGACGGTAGTCCCGGGACGGGTGAACCGGCGCCGGTCGGATCCCCTCTTGATAAGGGACCGAGGGGAGAAGTGCATGGCAGGGAAGACCGTTCCGGCAGCCGGGCGCGTGGTGGTGGCAGGGCTCCTCTGCGCCCTGATGGCGGGGTGTGGCAGCACAGCACCGGGAAGGGCGGCAGGACCTGTGCCCGCACCCTCCCTCTCGCCGACCGCCGACTGCGGCCTCGACACGACGACCGACGACCCGAGCGGCGGGTACGCGGGCCCGCCCACCGACCAAGAGACCGGCGGGTACGCCGGCCCGCCCACCGACCAAGAGACCGGCGGGTACGCCGGCCCGCCCACCGACCAGGAGACCGCCGGATATGCCGGCCCGCCCACCGACCAGGAGGCCACCGACGACCGCGCCGGTCCGCCGACCGACGGGGAGATCGGCAACGGAGGCGGCCCCTGCGGGCCCGCGGACTGGTTCGACATGACCCAGGACTTCCAGGCCTACCTCGGACAGCACCTCACCAAGGCCGACGACGGCACCGTCTCCCAGCAGTCCGTACGGGAGACCCGCGTCCGGAGGGTAGGCGCCGCCGGCGAGGCAAGGATCACCTTCTTCACTTACTTCACCGACGACGCCCTCAGCCGCAACGCCGCGCTCCGCCTGGCCCGGCTGTTCACCGACTGGCGGCGCGACGTCTACGGCGACACGGGCAGGGTGTCGGTCCGTACCACCGAGGGGACGGTGCTCGTCACCCTGACTTGGTGACCCCCGGCCAACGCTCGCCCCACACCGCCCAGTAGTGCGCGGCCCCGGCGTCCACCGTCCGGATCCCGCCCGGTCCCGGAGCCAGCGACAGCCCCGGGCCCGGCCGGCCGTGCCGGCTGCCGCAGAAGAGAGCGCGGACGCCTCCCGCGTGCAGGTCACGCTCAAGGGAGCCGGGATCAGCTGTCTGAACCCGAAGGCGCTGCTGCTGTACTTCTCGCTGTTCCCGCAGCTCATCGACACCGCCGACGGCTGGCCGGTCGCCGCGCAGACCGGACTGCTCAGCACGCTGCACCTGACCGCGTGCGCCGCCGTCTACCTCGCCGTCGGCGTCGTGGCCCACACGGACCTGAGGGAGAGCACGTACATGGAAGAGACCGACGCCGTCGCCCGCAGCAACCACCGTGGGTCGTTGTAGTGGGTTGCCTTCCGACCGGCAGCCGCCAGGCCGTCCCCTCGGGTCAGTACGGACCCCAGAGCCAGTTGCCCGGCGCATCGGGATCGGTGCTCTGGTAGAACTCCGCCACTGCCCCGCGCCACTCTTCACGCGTGAGGTATCCCTTCGCGTGCACGTCCATACGGGCGAACGCCCTGATCGTGTCGGAGCGGCCGATGCCGACGCCGACCGAGTACAGGTCGACGTACTCGTCCCTGTCGAGACGCCCGTTGCCGTCCATGTCGGCGAGATCGAAGAACGTGTCGGCGGTGGTCTCGATGCTCTTCTCGTACATGCCGGGGTCCGAGGCCACCGCGACCAGCCCCGTGGTGAACTCCTGGCGGCTGACCTTGCCGTCGCCGTCGGTGTCGAGACCGGCCATGGCCGACCAGTATTCCCGGATGCTCTCGTAGAGCCGCTCGGCCCGGTCCGATCCCGGCGTCACGCCGCGGAACCGTGTGTACCGCTCGGCCGCGTTGAGGATGCTGTCGGCGGTCAACGCGCCGCTCCCCTCGATGTCCAGGACATCGAACACATGGTGAAGCTTCCGCTCGATCAGGTCTGACATGGCATCCTCTCGACACAGGCGTTGCGACAGACAGTAGCCGCAATATTGCGCTGGGTGATAGTCGATCGCCTTACGGCCCGCGCTGGTTCCTCGGGTCAGCCGCGGCACAGGGGGTCGGGGCCTCCACCCAACGCACTGATGCCGGGAAGGACATCGCCGGGCGAATGCGGCGGGCCGTTCGCCGCCGTGGCGCCGCCGTCGGCAACAGTCACCCACCTACTCGTGCAACGGAGCGGGCCCAGGTCGCCGACCTGGGCCCCGGTCTTCTCTCTCACCCTCTTCTCGGGTGCGAGGAGATTCAGCCGTGCTCTTCCTCCTCGGCCTCCATGCGCCGGATTCCCTCGTGGGTGAGGGTGACCATCCCGGGCGTGTTGCCCGGCTCCCAGTCGACGGTGATCAGCCCTTCGCCCGCCAGGTAGGTGCAGGCGGCGGCCAGATCCTGTTCCGGCACGTGGAGGTCGCTCCGGAGCTTCGCTCCGGTGATGCCGAGGAGGCGGTTGCCTTCGACGGCTTCGTACAGGACCCGGAGTACCTGCTCGCGGTAGGTCTTGCGTTCGCGCAACGTGGCCATGACCGCGTCCTCTCGTGTGCGGGGTGGGCTACGGTCTCCGGTCCGTCAGATCTCGTCGGAGTGGGCGGCGCTGGCGACGGGGGTTCTGCCGGCGGCCGGCCAGGAGCGGGAAGGGCCGGCGGGTGTTTCCGTGTCCACGGTGAGGTGCAGGCGGGTGCCGCCGTCGAGGCCGGGGTAGCTGCGCTGTTCCGCGCCTGCGAAGCAGTGGCGAAGCGCCTCCGCGACAGCGCGGGCGGCTTCGGGTGTGTGCGCGATGATCCGGACCTCGGCGTGTCCGAGTGACGGCGGTATCTGGGTCTCGATGTACTTCACGCGGGCGTGTTCCCTTCGGAGTGGGCGTGGAATTCGGCGGGTGGGCGCGGGGGCGCCCCCCCCCCCCACCCCGGCGGGCGGAAAACCCCTTCCACACCGGGCGGCAAACCTGCGGTGGGGGCGA
>NZ_JBHWBP010000403.1:0-6515 GCF_042735575.1 Streptomyces sp. NPDC059564
GGAGGTCTCGCTCCGGCGGATGCAGACCCCGGAGTTCCGCGTCGTCGGGGAGGCTCCGGAGCAGGGGCGGGTGGTGGTGTCGGGGGCGAAGGTGGTCAAGCTCGTCGACCGCTCCACGAGCTGGCCCGGCCCGGGCCGGCTGTCCATGGAGGGCTTCGTCTACGAGAACCTCGCGCCCCGGGGCCACTTCCCGCTCGAGCGGCGCCTGGACTGGGTGGCGGCGGCCACCCCCGAGTACTCGCCGGAGCCGTACGAGCGGCTCGCCGCCGTGCTGCGGGCCAGCGGGGAGGACGCGGACGCCCGCGAGGTGCTGGTCGCCAAGCTCCGGCGGCGCCGGTCCACCCTGCCCCCCGCCGCCAAGGCCTGGGGGCACCTCCAGGACTGGACGGTGGTCTACGGCTACCGGCCGGGGCGGGCGGCGCTGTGGATGGCGGTGCTGTGGGCGGCGGGCGCCCTGCTGTTCTCCGGCCACCGCCCGGAGCCGATCAAGGCGGACGAGCACCCGCACTGGGACGCCGCCCTGTACGCGCTCGACCTGCTGCTCCCGGTGATCGATCTCGGCCAGGAGGGGCAGTGGAAGGTGGAGGGCGGCTGGCAGTGGGCCGCGGCGGCCCTGGTCCTGCTGGGCTGGATCCTGGCCACCACGGTGGCCGCGGGCGCGTCGCGGCTGCTGCGTCGGGGGTGACGGCCCGGGGCGTCCGGCCACTACCCTGTGCCTCGTGACCACCGTTCGCCTGCCCCTCTTCCCGCTGAACCAGGTTCTGTTCCCGGGCCTCGTGCTGCCGCTGAACATCTTCGAGGAGCGCTATCGCGCCATGATGCGCGAGCTGCTGAAGACCGGGGAGGACGAACCGCGCCGGTTCGCCGTCGTCGCGATCCGCGACGGCCGGGAGGTCGCGCCGACCGCGCCCGGTCTGCCCGACCAGACGGCGCTGCCCGAGCGGGGCCCGGCGGCGGGCTTCGGCGCGGACCCGGTCCAGGCCTTCCACCGGGTGGGCTGCGTGGCGGACGCGGCGACGATCCGGGAGCGGGAGGACGGCACCTTCGAGGTGCTCGCCACCGGCACCACCCGGGTACGGCTGCTCTCGGTCGACGCGTCCGGGCCGTTCCTGGTCGCCGAGCTGGAGGAGCTGCCCGAGGACACCGGCGACGGTGCGGGCGCCCTCTCGGAGGGGGTCCTGCGGGCCTTCCGCAGCTACCAGAAGCGGCTGGCCGGAGCCCGCGAGCGGACCCTGGCCTCGGCGCCGGACCTGCCGGACGAGCCGTCGGTGGTGTCCTACCTGGTGGCGGCCGCGGCCGTGCTGGACATCCCCTCGAAGCAGCGCCTCCTCCAGGCCCCGGACACGGCGACCCGCCTCGCGGAGGAGCTGAAGCTCCTGCGCTCCGAGACGGCCGTGATCCGCCACCTCCCGTCCCTCCCCGCGGTGGACCTGACCCGCGCCCCGACGAGCCCGAACTGACGAGATGGCGAAGAAGAAGCAGCAGCAGACGGCCGGCACCCCGGCCATCGTGGCCCTGAACACGGCCGGCGCGGACTTCACCACCCACGCCTACGCGCACGACCCGGCGCACCCCTCGTACGGCGAGGAGGCGGCCGAAGCGATGGGCGTCTCCCCGGACCGGGTCTTCAAGACGCTGGTCGCGGAGGTCGACGGCGCCCTCACGGTGGCGGTGGTCCCGGTCTCGGGCTCCCTGGACCTGAAGGCCCTGGCGACCGCCCTGGGCGGGAAGCGGGCCGCGATGGCCGACCCCGCGCTGGCGGAACGCACCACGGGCTACGTCCGGGGCGGCATCTCCCCCCTGGGCCAGCGCCGCCCGCTCCGCACGGTGCTGGACGCCTCTGCTTCGGCCCACGCCACGATCTGCGTCTCGGCGGGCCGCCGCGGCCTGGAGGTGGAACTCTCCCCCACCACCCTCACGACCCTCACGAAAGCCACCGTGGCCCCCATCGCCCGGCCATAGCCGGCTGCGCCAAGCTCCTGGGGCTCCGCCCCAGACCCCGCGCCTCAATCGCCGGCGAGGCTGGAGTTTCAGCCCCGCCGGCGTTTGAGGCGCGGGCGCCGAGCGCCGTGCAGTGAGCCGCGCCGGCGTTTGAGGCGGGAACGGAGGAAGGGCGGGGAGGGGCGAGCTCCGCGCAGCGGCAGCGGCGGGCCGGTCAGGAGGTGGCGCGCGGCGGCTCGGGCGCCGAGGCTTCCGCGTGGACGTGGGCCGCGGGGTACGCCCCGTAATACTCCACGCCCGGCGCCGGATCCCGCGGCCCCCACACGGCGGTCAGCCCCAAGTGCACGGCGACGGCCACCATCGGCCACACCAACAGCACCCCCTGCGCCAGCAACTGCATCGGCGCGTCGAACGGCACCCCCTTGCCCGCCTTCGCGGCAGCCCCCGGCACGTCGGAGTCCGGCCCGAGCCACAGCCCCAGCCGCCACCCCACCAGCGCGGCGAAGCACGCCCCGAGGGCCAGCCCGATCACCAGCGGCACACCCCCGCGCCGCCGCCACAGGAAGACGCCGAGCGCGCTCAGCACCCCGAACCCCAGCGCGAGCAGGAAGAACGTGCCGTCGGCCCCTATCCGCGCCTCGCTCTCGGTGTTGCGCAGGAAGACGGCCTCGCCGTTGGAGACGTACTGGACGCGCGGCGCGAGCCACATCCACAGCAGTCCGAGGAGTGCGCCGGACACGCCCACCACCAGGGCGACGGCGGCCCCGTCGCGGATGTCCGCCGGGGTGACGGCGGCCTCCGGAGCGGGGAGCTCGGGGAGGTCGGAGGGAGACGGCGGCGGGGTCACGGCTTCGGTCACCCCCACATCGTGCCAGGTACCCCCGCGGACGGCGTCGGCGGACGGCGTCAGCGGACCGCGGCCCGCCGGTACGCCCAGGTCGCGGCGGCCAGCGAGAGCACGCCGACGGCCCCGCACACCCCGAGGTCGAGGGCGACGGCCGCCCAGTCGGGGTGCGGGGCGAAGGTTTCCGCGAAGGCCTGTACCCCGTACGTGGACGGCAGCAGGTCCCGCGCCCACACGATGGGCTCCGGCATCCGCTCCGGCGGCAGCACCCCGAGCAGCAGGGCCGCCGACATGCCGAGCTGCCCGGCCAGCGTGGCCAGCTCCTGCCGAGGCGCCAGCAGCCCCAGCGCGGCGCCGAGCCCGGCCAGCGCGGCCCCGGCCAGCGGCACCACCGCGGCCAGGATCCACAGCCCGCCCATCGGCAGCCCGAACAGCACGCACCCGAAGACGGCGGTGACCAGCGTCCCCGGCAGCGTGAAGGAGGCGTACGCGGCGGCCGCGCCCAGCACCACCGAGGCGGGCGGCACCGGCAGGGTGGCGTAGTGGTCCAGCCCGCCGCTCGCCCGGAGCTGGCCGAAGTACTGCGCGAGCAGGTTCAGCGCCACGAAGGCGACGACCAGCACGGACGACCCGGCGACGACGGCCCGCGCCTCGGAGCCGCCGCCCCCGTCGACCACGCCCCGCATCAGGATCATGATCCCGACGGACTGGAAGGTGGCCACGAACAGCAGCGGGATCCGCGCCACCCGCGCCCGGGACAGCTGGGCGCGGTAGACGGCGGCGAGCGCCGGGAAGAACCGGGCGCGGGGCGCGAGGACCCCGGGCGGCACGGCGACGGGAGCGGCAACGACGTCGGTCACGACTTGACCAGACCCTTCATCCGGCCGCCCAGTGCGAGGTAGACGTCCTCCAGGCTCGGCGTGGCCAACGTGAAATCGTCGAGGGCGGCGAAGGCCGGGCCGCCGGTCACGGCGGCGACGGCCGCGCGCGCCTCGTCCTGGCCGAGCCGCAGCACCCAGCGGCGCCCGGTCTCGGTGGCGGCCGGGGCGAGCGCCGCGACCTCGGGCACCTCCAGCGGCGGGGCGGTGCGCCACACCAGTTCGAGGCGGACCTCGTCGGAGACCGAGGCCTTGAGTCCGGTGGGGGTGTCGCAGGCGATGACCCTGCCCTGGTCGATGACGGCGACCCGGTCGAGGACCGTCTCGGCCTCGATGACGTTGTGGGTGACCAGCAGGACCGTGGCGCCGTGCCGGGCGCGGCGCCGGTCGACCGCGGCCCATACGGCCCGGCGGGCGACGGGGTCCATGCCGGTGGTGGGCTCGTCGAGGACGAGTACGGGCCGTTCCCCGACCAGCGCGGCGGCGAAGCAGGCGAGGCGGCGCTGTCCGCCGGAGAGCTTCTTCAGGGGCCGCCCGGCGATCCCGGTCAGCCCGAGCTCCTCCAGGACGTCGTCCCGTGCGGTCCGCGCGTCGCGTGCGCCGAGTCCGCGCAGCCGCCCGGTGGTCTCGGCGGCCAGGGCGACGGTCAGTTCGTCCAGCGCGGTGGATTCCTGCCCGAGGTACGCGAGGAGGCGGGCGGCGCGTTCGGGGTGGCGTACGAGGTCGTGGCCGAGCAGGGTGACGCCGCCCGCGTCGGGCCGCATCAGGCCGGTGAGCTGGCGGACCAGGGTGGACTTGCCGGCGCCGTTGGGGCCGAGCAGGCCGAAGATCTCGCCGCGCCGGACGTCCAGGGTGATCCCGTCGGTGGCCCGGGTCTCGGGCAGGGCGGGGGCCCCGCGCCGGCCGCGTACGGCGGGGTACGTCTTGACCAGGTCACGCACCGCGCAGACCACGTCGGAAGCCGCTGCGGCGGCCGCTGCCGTGCTGTGCCCTGCCTGTGCTGTGCCCGTACTCACGAGGGAGCAGCCTACGCGGCTTCCGCCCCTACTCGGCCGCCGGGGTCGGCGGGCCGGAGGCCACCGGGGCCCCCGCCGCGCCGGGTGTACCGCCGACGTGCTCGGCCGCCGCGCGGACGTCGATCTCGCGCCAGAACCCGGCGCGGATGGCGTAGCGGTCGTGTTCGTCGATCTGGTCGTCCTTGTGCGCGAGCAGCCCGAAGCGGGCGGCGTAGCGGAGCAGCTCGCCGTCGATCCGGTGCGGGACGCGCGGGTACATGGTGGCCAGCTTCTGGAGGTGGACGGTCTCCGGGAGGCGCTCCATCCAGCGGCGGGCGAACACCTGGCCGACCTCGAACGGGTCTCCGCCGACGGTGGTGATGTCCTCCTCGCGGTCCGCCCAGCGCTGTTCGGCGCTGGTGAGCTGGGCGAGGGTGGGGAGCGAGGCGGTCTCGGCCGGTTCGCCGAGGGGTCCGGCCCGGTCGATCCAGCCCCGGTCGGAGGACCAGCGCAGGGCGCTGGCCGGGTTCGGGGCGCTCTGGCCGTTCTGGGTGTGCTGCGCGGCGCCGGCCTGGCCGGGGGCGCGCAGCGAGGCGAGGTCCTTGGGGGTGGGTACGGGCTTGGCGCCCTCGGTGGCGGGCGCCGGTACGGCTGCTCCGTTCGGGGGGTTCCCGGCGGGGGCTTCCGTGGCGGGGGCCGCGCCGCCGGTGCCGTTGCCGTTGCGGGCGGCCTCGGCGAGCGCCGCCTCGGGCAGGGGTGCGCTGAGGATCGCGGCGATCTCGGGGCGGGGGGCGGGCGCCGGGGCGCAGAGTCCGGTGAGGTCGCGGGGGCGGACGGCCCGGGTGATCCAGGCCCGGTCCAGGACGCGGCGTTCGTCGGCCTCGGCGACGAGGTCCTCGGACTGGTTGTAGTCCCCGTCGGCGGCCTGCACGGCCCACAGGTGGACGGCGACCCCGTGTTCCTTGGCGGACATCAGCCCGGGCAGCAGGTCTCCGTCGCCGGTCACCAGGACCACGTCGGAGCAGGCCCGGTTGCGGGCCAGCTCGGTGAGCTCGGCGTGCATGGCGGCGTCGACGCCCTTCTGCGCCCAGCGGCCGTCGCTGCGGGTCAGGGCGCCGAGCCGGACGGTGACGCGGGGCATGACGCGCAGCCGCCGGTGTTCGGGCTGCGGCACCCGGTCGGGGGCGCCGTCGAACCAGTAGATCCGCAGCAGGGGCTGTTCGGTGTCGGCTTCGGCGCGTTCGCGCAGCCCGTGGATGAGGGCGGAGTGGTCGACGGTGATGCGGGAGCGGGAGGGCTCTCCGGCGAGGAGGCTCGCGGCGGCGCCGAGCAGGTATCCGGCGTCCACCAGGACGACGCAGCGGTCCACGCGTTCCACCCTCTTCCCTGCGGTTCCCTGGGGGTCCTCGACAAGTTTTCCCCGAGTCTGCCCGACCGCAAGGGTGTTGACGGCCGGAACTCGATCATCGGCGTGGCGGATCTTCCGGAGGGCCCCGAAAGCGGCTCCACTACGCGCAGTAATGATCCAAAATGCGCGGTTTACGGGGGTGTGTGAGTGTGAAGGCGGCCCTGGCCCCTACACCCCCACGGAGGCATCCCATGGCCAAGAACAAGAACCAGAAGCAGCCCGCGAAGCAGCAGCCGCGGTCGGCGCAGGATACGTCGAAGTCCTCGATCGAGTCCTCGCCGGAGGAGCGCACCTCGCAGGCTCCGAGCCCGCTGGACATGGCCCACAAGGGCAAGCAGAAGCGCTTCGGCCACAACTGACGCCGCCGCCCCGCGTGCGGTAACCGGAAGGGGGGGCCCCGGCGCGGCGGGCGCGGCCCGCCGGACGGGAGGGGTACAGGGGGGCGAAAC
>NZ_JBHWBP010000404.1:0-6499 GCF_042735575.1 Streptomyces sp. NPDC059564
GGGTAGACGTAGAGGTCCTGGCCGCTCTGGCGGGTCTGGACGACGGGCTGCGCGCCGTTCGCGCGGGGCATCGCCGTGGCGGCGGTGCGGCCCGAGGCGTCGGTGGACACCAGGATCCGGTCGCCGGTGACGAGGGTGACGGTGACGGGTGCGGCGGGCCGCTTTCCGGCCGCCTCGCTTCCGACGAGTGGTCTCTTCCCCGGCCCCGTGTCGCTCGGCTGTGCCGCCGACGGGCCGACGGCGGTGACGGCGAGGACGGCCGCTGTGGCCGCCCCGAGTGCCGTGCGCGATATCGGGCGCATCGCTCTCCCCAGGTGAATTCCGGCCAATGGCTTTTTTGCAGGGCATGACGGCCGCGCAAGTGGCTTCTGACCGGCGGATGTTGGTGCTGCGGTGGCGTCACCTTGGCAGAGAGGCGGGGGGTGCGGAGATGATGTCCGAGGCGGGTTTGCGCCGTGGCCGCTTCCCGCCAGGAACGGCTCTGAGAGTGGGGTGGACGGGTTGCTGGGTGCGATAGGCCTGGACGAGGGTCAGGAGTCGGCGTACCGCGCGCTGGTGGCGCTGGGCGCGGCGGAGGTACCGGACCTCGCGCACCGGCTGACGCTGCCGGTGCCGCAGACGGAACGGGCCCTGCGGCACCTGGAGCGGCACGGGCTGGCGGCGCAGTCCTCGGCCCGCCCGGGACGTTGGGTGGCCGCGCCGCCCGGGGTCGCCCTCGGGGCCCTGCTCACCCAGCAGCGGCACGAGCTGGAGCAGGCGGAGCTGGCGGCGGCGCTGCTGGCGGAGGAGTACCGGGCGGAGGCCGCCGAGCCGGCGGTGCACGACCTGGTGGAGGTGGTGACGGGCGCGAGCGCGGTGGCGCACCGCTTCCACCAGCTGCAGCTCGGCGCGACGGAGGAGGTGTGCGCGCTGGTCACCGGCCGGCCCCAGGTGGTGACGGGGATGGAGAACGAGGCCGAGGAACGGGCGTCGGTGCGCGGGGTGGAGTACCGGGTGGTGATCGAACGGGAGGTCCTGACCCGGCCGACCGGGATCCGGGAGGCGTCGACGGCGCTGGCGCGCGGGGAGCGGATCCGGGTGACGGGCGAGGTCCCGACGAAGCTGGTGATCGCGGACCGGTCCCTCGCCATGGTCCCCCTGACGGCGCGCGGGGCGGAACCGGCGGCCCTCGTCGTGCACGCGTCGGGCCTGCTGGAGTCCCTGCGGGGCCTGTTCGAAGCGGTGTGGCGGGAGTCCCTGCCGCTGCGGCTGGGCACGACGGGCTGTGCGGAGGAGGGCGACGGCGGCCCGGACACCACCGACCTGGAGATCCTCTCCCTCCTCCTGGCGGGGATGACGGACGCGAGCGTGGCCAAGCACCTGGAGCTGGGCCTGCGGACGGTGCAGCGGCGGGTGAAGGGGCTGATGGAGCTGTCCGGGGTGACGACCCGGCTCCAGCTCGGCTGGCACGCGTACGAGCGGGGCTGGGTGGCCCGATAGTCCCTGGTCGGTCAGGCTGGGCAGATGGATCTGCCTCAGCTGCTCCTGGTGGGGCTGGTGCTGCTGCTCGGGGTGCTCGGGGTGATGGTTCCGGGTGTGCCGGGGACCTGGCTGGTCTGGGCGGGGGTGCTGTGGTGGGCACTGCACGAACGGTCCGGGCGGGCGTGGACCCTGCTGGTGGCGGCGACGGCGCTGCTGCTGCTGGTGCAGGTGGTGAAGTGGCTGCTGCCGCCGCGACGGCTCCGTGGCATCGGCGCGTCCCGCCGCATGGCGGCGTACGCGGGCGCGGGCGCGGTGCTGGGCTTCGTCCTGATCCCGGTGGTGGGCACGGTCCCGGGTTTCGTGGGCGGCATCTACCTGTGCGAACGCCGCCGCCTGGGCACGCACGGCGAAGCCTGGTCCTCGGCCCGCACGGTGATGCGGGCCGCGGGCACGAGCATCCTGATCGAACTCCTCGCCTGCCTCACCGTGGCGGCGGCCTGGTCAGGGGTGGTCCTGACGGGTCCCTGACGCACGCGCGGGTCCGTCGCGGGGGTTCCGCCCCCGAACCCCTGCGGGCGGAGCCCCGGCGACGGCGCCGCGCGGGGCCGCCCAGCACCCCGCCCGGCCAGGGCAGCGGCACCCGTCAGGCGTGCCCCCCGCGCTTCGCCGCGTAATTCGCTCGGCCCTCCGCCGACTTGACGCGCCAGTCGCGGCGGATCTCCGCGCGCAGCCGGGCGTCCGTCTTCGCGACGATCCGCTGGTTCTCGCGCAGCAGCTTGCGGTAGCTGTCCAGGCGCCGTTCCGCCAGCGCCCCCGACTCCACCGCCTCCAGCACCGCGCACCCCGGCTCCGCCTCGTGCACGCAGTCGTGGAAGCGGCACCGGGCCGCGTACTCCTCGATCTCCGAGAAGACCTGCCCGACGCCGGCCTCCGCGTCGAAGAGGCCCACCCCCCGCAGTCCGGGGGTGTCGATCAGGACTCCCCCGCCCGGCAGGGCCAGCAGGTTGCGGGTGGTCGTGGTGTGACGGCCCTTGCCGTCGACCTCACGGGTCTCCTGGACCTCCATGACCTCCGCGCCGAGCAGCGCGTTCGCCAGGGTGGACTTGCCCGCGCCGGAGATCCCGAGCAGCACGCTCGTACCGCCGCCGACGACCGCGGCGAGCACGTCCGTGCCCTCCCCGGTGTGGGAGGAGACGGTGAGCACCTGGACGCCGGGCGCCGTGGTCTCCACGTCCTGGACCAGGTGCCCGAGCACCGCCGGGTCGGGGACGAGGTCGGCCTTGGTCAGGACGACGAGCGGCTGCGCCCCCGACTCCCACGCCAGCGCGAGGAACCGCTCGATGCGGCCGAGGTCGAGTTCGACGGCGAGCGAGACCGCGATGATCGCGTGGTCGACGTTGGCCGCGAGGATCTGCCCCTCCGAGCGCTGGGAGGAGGTGGACCGTACGAAGGCGGTCCGGCGCGGCAGGTACGCCTTCACGTAACGCGGGTTTCCGGACGCCTCGACGGCGGCCCAGTCGCCCGTGCAGATGACACGGAGCGGGTCGTGCGGGGTGACGAAGGCGGTGTCGGCGCGGACGATGCCGTCCGCGGTCATGACGTCGCACTGCCCGCGGTCCACCCGTACGACCCGGCCCGGGAGGAGTCCCTGGTCGGCGTAGGGGGCGAACTCGGCGGCCCACGCGTCGTCCCAGCCGAGAGGCGTCAGGGCGTGCGGGAGCGGTGCCTGCGAGGTGGACGGGAAAGAAGAGAAAGACAAGGGGAACCCTTCAAGGGGTGGCCCCGGCAGCGCGCGCTCTGCGGCGCGCGGAGAAGTGTGTGGTCAGCCGGAGGCCACGGAGGTGGCAATGACGATGAACTCCTGAATGCGGGCCGTGCCCGTCACCGTGACAGTCATCAACGTCCTCACCTCCTGCTTCCTCTTGCGTGTCGACTCGGGAACGATAACGGCCCCCCGCGCGACGCCACCAGCCATTTATTTCGGCCAACAAACGGCCGTACGGTTCAGGCCAGTCCGTGCCGGTAGGCGTACCGCACGGCCTGGGCGCGGTCGCGGACGCCCGCCTTGGCGAAGAGGTTGTTGATGTGCGTCTTGACGGTGGACTCCCCGATCGTCAGCCGCCGCGCGATCTCGGAGTTCGAGTGCCCCTCGGCGATCAGCGTGAGCACCTCGCCCTCGCGGGCGGTCAGGCCGTCCGGGAGGCCGGCCGGGCGGGAGCGGGCGGGAGGGCCCGAGACGGCGGCGGCGACGAGGCGTTCCTGCGCCGCCCGCCCCAGGCTGGTGGCGCCTGCCCGGACGGCCGTCAGGGCGCGGGCGATCTCCTCGGCGTCGGCGTCCTTGGTGAGGTAGCCGCGGGCTCCGGCCTTGAGGGCGGCCAGCACGGACACGTCGTCGCTGTACGTGGTGAGGACGACGACGGCGGTGCCGGGATGCCGTTCGGTGATCAGCCGGGTGGCCTCGACCCCGTCGACGCGCGGCATCCGCAGGTCCATCAGGACGACGTCGGGGGCGTGTTCGGCGACGAGCCGTACCGCTTCGGCGCCGTCCCCGGCGGCGGCGACGACCTCGATGCCGGGCAGCAGGCCGAGCAGGAGGACCAGGCCCTCCCGTACGACGGTCTGGTCGTCCGCCACCACGACACGGGTGGGGGCAGGGTCGGCGGTCACGGTGACAGGGGTCCTTCCAGTCGGACGCGGAATCCGGTGCCGTACGGCCCGGCGTCGAGGGTGGCTCCGATCAGTTCGGCCCGCTCCGCCATGCCGACCAGCCCGAACCCGCCCCCGGCCGCGGCGAGTCCGGCCACCGCCGCGGGCCCGGCGCCGCCGGAGTCGGTGACGCAGAGCTCGTAGCGCTCCCCCGGGTAGCTCAGGGTGATGTCCACGTCGGCCCCGGCGGCGTGCTTGCCCGCGTTGGTCAGCGCCTCCTGCGCGGTGCGGATCACGGCGAGGGCGGCCTCGGGCGGCAGCGGGCGCGGGCCCGCGGTGACGGTGAGGGCGCACGCGGAGCCCGTCGTACGGCGGTACTCCTCGGCGTAGCCGGCCAGCGCCTCCCCGGGTGCCGGTACGTCGCCCCGCAGCGCGGCGACGGCCCGGCGGGTCTCCTCCAGGCCGCCCTTGGCCAGGGCCCGGGCCCGGTCGACGAGGGCGGCGGCGTCCTCGTACCGTCCGGCGGCCAGGGTCAGGCGGGCGCTTTCGAGGTGGATGAGCTGCGCGGAGAGGGAGTGGGCGAGGATGTCGTGGACCTCCCGGGCCACGTGGGCGCGTTCGGCGAGCAGCGCGCGCTGGCGTTCGGACTCGGCGGCGGCCCTGCGGGCGCGGGCGGCGCGCACGTAGGCGTACATCCCGCAGAGGCCGACGACGTTCCACAGTTCGACGGGGTCGCGGTCGCGCAGCAGGATGACGGCGCCGACGGCGGCTACCGCGGCGCCGAGCAGCAGGCCGCCGGCGACCGGGCCGCGGCGGGCCGCGGCCAGTCCGCAGCCGACGAAGACGAGCACCACCCAGGGGGTGGCGGGCGCCAGCAGGCCGGTCGCGCAGGCGGCGGCGATCGCGGCGCCGAGCGCCCAGGCGCCGGCCGGGCCGCGGTCCAGGATGGTGGCGCCCAGGACGATCGACGCGAGCGCGGCCAATCCGCACGCGAGGGCGGCCGGGCCGGGCGGCGGCGTGAGCAAGCCGTGCAGGAACCAGGCCAGGACCGCTACCAGAACGGCGGCTCTGACCTGGGCGTTCGTGGGGGCGGGCAGCCTGGGTGACATCCCTTCCCACTCTATCCAGATCCGGTTGCGCAGCCGTGTCGCCCGCTCCCGTGCCCGCCCGCGGTCCACGGGACCCGGCCTCACGCCGCGGCCGGGACCCGGTGGGAGCGGGCGGCCAGGACGAGCCCCTGGCCGAGGATCCAGCTCGCCACGGTCAGCAGCAGGGGCCCGGTGTGCGGAACGATCCCGGCGGCGTAGCCGAGCAGGGCCAGGGCGGCCCGGGTGGCGAGGGAGAGCACGAACAGGGCGAGGACCACCCGGTTCCCCTTGGTCCACAGCGTCCCGTCGGGCTCCCGCCACAGGGTCATGGCGCGCCCCATCAGCAGGCCGAGCCCGAAGGCGACCCCGATCTCGGCGGCGAGCAGGACCACGCCGAGCAGCGGATGCGCAGGGGCGAGGAGGCCGCCGCCGCTGCCGAGGCCGATGAAGACCAGGACGGCGGGGAGCACCCACGGGCGGCCCCCGTCCTTCAGGGGCCGCCCGCCGAACCTGCGGACGACGACGAGGACCACGACGAGCGCGATGAGCAGTACACGGGCGATGTCCATGCCGTCCACGCTAGGAACGGGCCGGGCCGCTGTGATCGGCTCCGGGGTGGAACCCGGGTGGATCCGGGGTGGAGGCGGCGCCCTCCACCCACGGGTGGAGACCCGCCCGTCCGGGGCCGCCGATGTCCGTTTCGTTCAAGACCGGCGGCCCGGCGCGTGCCTAGCCTGCGGTCATGACTCCACGACTCGACATGATCGGCCTGGTCGTCTCCGACATGGCCGCCTCGCTCGCCTTCTACCGCCGGCTCGGCCTGGACGTGCCGGCCGACGCCGATGCCCAGCCGCACGTCGAGGCCGTCCTGGCCGGCGGCCTGCGGATCGCCTGGGACACCGAGGACGTCATGCGCTCCATCGACCCGTCCTGGACCCCGCCCACCGGGGGCGCCCGCCGGGAACTGGCATTCCTGTGCGATACCCCCGCCGAGGTGGACGCGCTGTACGCCGAGCTGACGGCGGCCGGGCATCCGGGGCACCTGAAGCCCTGGGACGCCTTCTGGGGCCAGCGCTACGCGGTCGTCCTCGACCCGGACGGCTGCGGGGTCTCCCTGTTCGCCCCGTCCGACGCCGCCCGGTAGTAGGCGCCGAGGGTGGTCCCGGCCAGCGCCCGCACCTCGCGCGCCAGGTGGGCCTGGTCGGCGTACCCGGCGGTGTGGGCGACCTCGGCCTGGGGCAGTCCGCGCCGGGCCAGGGCCAGGGCCCGCTGGAGGCGCAGCACCCGGCCCAGGGTCCGGGGGC
>NZ_JBHWBP010000405.1:0-6496 GCF_042735575.1 Streptomyces sp. NPDC059564
CCCTGCTGACCCGGCGGTGGCAGGTCGACCACGCCGCCTTCCAGGACCGGGACCTGTCGGACCGGGACTCCGTCCACCTATGGGCCGACGGGGTGCCCCCGACGGTTCGGCTCAGCCAGGCGCACTCGTGCGTGCTGGTCCTGCTCGGAGTGCGACTGGACGGTGCAGTGATACGAGCCACTGTTGCGCCCGTCAGGGTCGCAGGCCCGCGCGCCTGAGTGCGATCTCGGACAGGGCGGCGACGACTTGCTGGTCGCCGCGGCGCCAGGCGTCCGCGAGGCCGCCCGGCGGGGCGGGGATCGCGCGGAGGTCGCCCGGCGGTCCGGTGAGGGCGCGCAGCGCGAGGAGGTCGGCGCCTCCGGGTGCGTCGAAAAGGCTTCGGACGGTGGCGCTGCGACGGATCCAGCGCAGGCGCAGGGGAAGCCACACCAGGAGTACGAAGGCCACGGGGACCACGATCAGGACGACTGCGGCCAGAGTGGCCAACTGGCTGATGGCGTCCTGCAGGGACTGTCCGGCGTCGGCGAGCCCGGTGCCGGCGTCGGCCGCGGACTGGAACGGCTTCTTCAAGAGGCCGCCGACCAGCGGCACGTCCGAGGCTGTTTCGCCAGCGTCGTCGAGGGCGCTGGCGAAGCCTTCGCCCGCGCTCTCCACCTTTCGTCCCGGCTCGGCCAGCAGCATGATCGCGTCGTGGACGGCCAGCGCGAACCACACCGCGCCGGCGATCACGACCACGGCGACCAGGTCCGCGAGGATCTGGCGGTTCCGCCGTGCTGGGGTCTGGGCGTAGAGAAGCATCGGCTGCTCCGCTCCTGTTCCGGTCATGGCGTCGAGGGGCCGGCCCCGGCGGCCGGCGCAAGGGGCGTGCAGTGCCGGCCACAGGGCTCGGCCCGTTGCTCGACCGTACGTCGACCCCGGCCCTTCCACCGGTGTTCACGGGTACACGTCCGCACCACGTTGCCGGGTTGGCGCAGCAGCGGCGCCCGCGGGCGGGCCCGACCGGGTCAGGAGGCGGCGGACGCGTAGTGGTCGGCGTACGCCTGGAGGCGGGGAGCGAGCGGGCTCTCGGCGTCGGCGGAGTTCGCCTGCATCCACAGCTCGTTCTCCACGACGAAGCGGTACGCGAACTCCTCGAAGGTGTCGGCGCACCGCATCAGCGAGGAGGCCACCGCGGCCCGGACCTCCTCGGTGGGCTCCCCCTCCGCCCACCAGCCGGCGGACTCCAGTTCCACGTGCGAGAAGACCACGAACGCCTCGCCGGAGGGACGCAGGTACAGGTACCAGATGACACAGTCCTGCTGGTCGCGCAGGAACCGTACGAGACGGGCGCCCTCCTCGGCCGGGCTGTGCAGCGGACCGGAGAGGTGGCTCCAGCAGGCCGTCACCGAAACCTCGTCGAAGGCACGGCAGAGGTGCTCGCTGCCGTAGAAGGCGGCGAAGCCCTCGGGGAGCGCCAGCCCGGCCTCGGCCAGTTGCCGCTCCAGGGCCGCGAGATGCTCCGTGTGCTCGGATCGCGGCCCGTCCGCCCCGCCCAGCCAGTCGAACCCGTCGTCGAATTGCGCGGCCGCCAGCGGCGGCAGGCTCTCCAGGGGATACACCTCGTAGGTGGACGCGCACGGCCGCAAGCGCCCCAGGTCCGTGGCACACCAGCCGGTGGGGAAGGAGACGGCCGCGCCGTCGGCTGCGGGCCCGGAAACGGAAATGGACATGGACATGGAGAACCCTTCAGAAGGCGGCCGGTTCAGCGGTATGCCCGCATCCTCGCGCCCGCCACTGACAACGGCCGGCCGGACACCGACAGGACGTCGGTCGCGTGCGAGGATCCACACCATGGATCACGGACGGCGGGGCAGCCCTCCACGGGGCCTTAGGACATGCTGCGGATGATGCGCAGTGCCGCCGTGCGGAGCCAAGCGGGCGCGTCGAGGTCCTGGTCGCCGAGTGCGTGATGTGCGGCGCCGGAGCCGACGAGTTCGAGGTCGCCAAGGGCGAATGCTTCTGCGTGGGTTGCTGCATACCGGTCGGCATTACGGACGGAAACGTGCACCCGGCCGCGTACCCATGGACGCTCGATCCGTCCGAGATCCCGCTGCCGTCTGCCTCGCCGGCCCGGGCTTCGATCCGTCCGACCTGCCGTGTTGCCCCACGGGGCTCGGCGTTCCAGGTCGCGGCCGCACTCGCCTTCGCGCAGGACGGGGCGGTCCGAGGCATCTCGGTCGCCCTGAGGCGCCCCGAGGACGGCGCACTGTGTCTGTACGTCGACAACGCCCGCGTGGCACCGAGCGCGGCCTGACCCGCCCGGTCCCCCGCTGTCAGGGCGACCGCGTACGTTTTCGGCATGACGGGTGGACTATGGGCAGCCGGACTGAGTGGCAAGCCGGCCAGCACCGACCTCGCTCGGCGGGCCCTGGCCGAGGGCGTGCAGGCCTGCCCGCACTGCCGTCCCGACGCCGCCCTCAGAGTGCCGGAATGAGCTGGCACCGGCACGGTGGAGGTACGGCTACCGGCAAGCTGCGGGTGATCGTCTACCCGCCCCGACAAGCAGGGCGGGCGGCGGGGGACGGCACGGCCCGCGGCACATGGGTCTCGGCTAACGAAATGATCTCCAGGGTGGTTGGATCACTCCGAGACTGATGATCCGGGGTGCTGGGTCGCTCGGCCGAAGCCATGGGAAGTCGACGACGAGCTGTGGGCGGTGCACGCTGCGCCGAGGAGAACGACCGCACCACGGCCGTGACTCTGCGCCCCAAGCCGGGCGGTGCCCTGAAAGGTCTGTACCGGCCCGCCCCGAACCGTGTGATCGGAGCCGGTGGGAGGTAAATGCGTCGACAGCGCCCCTCGGCAACCGGCAAAGTGGCCGTCCGTGACGAGCAGTGAGCTGTGGACCCGTGCGACCGCCGACCGCTACGACGCCGAGGAGGCCGAAGCGTCCTCGGCTGCCGTCCTCGGACCGACCCTCGCCTTCCTCGCCGAACTCGCCGGAGACGGCCGGGCACTGGAGTTCGCCATCGGGACCGGACGAGTGGGCGTCCCGCTCCGGGAACGCGGCGTGCCGGTAGTGGGCATCGAACTGTCCGAGCACATGGCAGCGGTGCTGCGGCGCAAGATCGACGAGGACACGCTCCCGGTAGTCATCGGGGACATGGCCACCACCGTCGTTCCCGGCGAGTTCACCCTGGTCTATCTCGTCTACAACACCATCACGAACCTGCTCGCGCAGGACGAGCAGGTCGAGTGCTTCCACAACGCCGCACGTCATCTGGAGCCCGGCGGCCGATTCGTCATCGAGCTGGGCGTACCGCCGCTGCGGTTCCTGCCGCCCGGCCAGGTCGCGGTGCCGTTCGACGTCTCTGAGCAGCATCTCGGCTTCGACACCTTCGACCTCGTGGAGCAGATTCTCGTCTCGCACCACTTCACCCGCGACGGCGACGACGGCCGCTACCGCCGCGAAAACTCCCGGCACCGCTACGCCTGGCCGGCAGAGCTCGACCTGATGGCACGGATCGCTGGGCTCGAGCTGGAACGTCGCGTCGCGGACTGGGACGGGGCGCCGTTCACCCAGGACTCCGCGAAGCACATCTCCGTGTGGCGCAAGCCAACCTGAGGTTAGCCACCGCGGGCCGTCAGCGTAAGCCGTGCCTGTCTTGAAACTCCTACCGGGAGTTCAGGCGTCGCCAGCAGACCAGTGCGCATCCGAGGGTGAGGAAGGCTTCGTGGATGTCGTCGCGCATCCCCCAGCGGATCCGCAGGCGGCGGAACCAGTGCAGGTGGGCGAATACTCGCTCCACGACCCAGCGTTGGGCGCCGAGTCCGGAGCCATGCTCGGTGCCCCGGCGGGCGATAGGCGGCTCTACGCCGAGATCCCGGACGAGGCGGCGGTACTTGTCGTGGTCGCCCAACACCACGTCCGGGCGGTGCCGGGGCCTGCCTTGCGTGCCCCGCACCGGCGGTACCGCCTGAAGCAGCGGGATCAGCTGGGTGACGTCGTTGCGGTTGCCTCCGGTCAAAGTGGCAACGAGCGGGATACCAGTGGTGTCGGTGATCAGGTGATGCTTGCTGCCCGTCCTGCCCCGGTGAACCGGGCTTCGTCCTGTCTTGGATCCCCTTTTTAACGCCCGTATGCGGGAGCCGTCGACGGCCGCCCGGGAGAAGTCCAGGGCGTTCGCGCTGCGAAGCTAGGCCAGGAGGACCCCGTTCAGCCGGGGCCAGACTCCAGCCTCGGTCCACTCGGCCAAGCGGCGCCAGCAGGTCATACCCGAGCCGAAGCCGAGCTCCTGCGGCAGATGTTCCCAGGCGATCCCGGTGTGCGGGACGAACTGATGCCGATCCCGAATTTTTGGCTCTGTCACTGATCTTGTGACCAGTGTGGTGAGTGCTGCGAGGATGGAGCGTCAGCCGTCAGCCGTTGGCCGGGTGAGGGGGCAAGATGAGTGGACTGCCTCAGTGGCTCAGGACGTGGTTCGCCGAGAACAACGTCGAGTGCCTGCCGTTCATGAGCGGGGCTGGGCCACCGTTCTGGCCATGGGGGACGTGACCGATGCGGGGTGGCAGGCGCACCTTCGCCCGGGAAGCCCGCACGGAGTTCATGACGTCATGCAGCACGTGTTGGCATGGGTTGCATCAACATCGGAAGTGCCGAGGTGGACGGAGATTTCACCTGCTCCCACCACGCTGAAGGGCTAGCTTCTGTGGAGGATGCGGATCCGAGTGAGGTCGAGTTTTGCTCGGCCGTATCCGGCTCGTTTGATCAATTTGACTCTGGTGACCTGGCCTTCGACTTGGCCTGAGCTCCAGGTTGAGGAGAGGCCGGCGACGACGGCTTCCTGGTCGTGGAGGAGTCCTCGGGCGAACTGCTGTAGCGATGGCAAGTCGCTGTCGTGGACCTGCTCGATCCAGTCCAGGACGTCTTGCCCGCGGCGGTCGTGCATGAGGGTGGCGAAGGTCCGGACGTGCTCGACGACTGCATCGAGTTCGGGGCAGGCGGCCCGGACAGCCTTGAGGCCGAGGACTTCGTGTGGCCGGAGCCGGTCGGGGTGCGTCATCACCCAGCGAAGTGCCCGGCGCAACCAAGCCGCAACAACCCCAGGTCAAGCCGCGACTGACGCCGCAAAGCCGTTCTCACACGACCTGCAGAACCCCAGCTCACCGAGCCGCTGATACCGCAACTGCCCTCCCCCTCAGCGACACACCACTACACCGCACCAGACCGTCCCCGCGAGCCGCCCTCGCTGGCCTGACCAGCCCAAAACCGAACACCGCACGGAAGGACACCGGCTGCGGCTCGCTGGACAACCACCCACGATGTCGCAATGGGTGCGATGCCCGGCAGCACCGTACGGAGTCCACTGGTTGCGCTTGGGCGCTTCGCGTAGCCCGGCACAAGGTCCGGAGCCCTCCGCTTCCGCACCAGACGCTTCACCCGGCCGGTGTAGTCCGCCTGGGGCGGCCACCGGCCCCAGGCACGCTCATCGAGCACATGGCCACGCCGCGGTGCGTCAATGCTGGCAGGACGGCCGGACGCGGAGCAGCTCGGTCCGCAGCACGGGTGTGCCGTCGACCGGTGCCGGGGCCTCCGTGGTCGGCTCGATTCCTCCGGCGGCGACTTTGTCGAGTGTTGCCAGGCCGTCGGCGCCGACCGTGCCAAACACCGTGTAGTTCGGTCGCAGCGCGGAGTCGCCGTAAACGACGAAGAACTGTGAACCGTTCGTGTCCGGACCAGCGTTGGCCATCGCCAGCAGGCCACGCCCATAGAGGCGGCGCGCGCCGGTCGGATCGGTCGGTGCCGGCGGCAGGTCCACCGGCAGCTCGTCCTTGTACTTGTACCCGGGCCCGCCCTCACCGGTACCGGTCGGGTCGCCGCACTGCAGGACCTTCAGCGTCGGATACGCCGTCAGACGGTGGCACACCGTACGGTCGTAGAACCCATGCCGTGCCAGGTGCAGGAAACTCTGGACCGTACACGGCGCCTTGGCCCGGTCCAAGTGGAGCGGGAGCGGGCCCTGGCTGGTCGGAACAGCCATATCAACCGTGCCACGGCTGGGGGTGCGCCGCGGGTCAGGCGGCAGCGGAACAGAACGCGCCGGCGGCTCGTCCGGGGTCTGTGTGTACTGGCAAGCGCCGTGCGTCGTGCGCGGCGGAGCACCGTCGGAAGCTGTGGCGACACTCCCCCCGGACACGACTAACGCCACGGCCGCGAATGCGCTGATCAGTGCCCGTTTCATCTCGCACGCCCTCCCGATGATCGCCAAGTCCTGGAGCGGTCGCAGTCTAGGGCGTGGGTTTGGTCCGCGGGAATAGTCAACGGCAGGAGGCTGGCCCGGCCGACCCCCCAGGTCCTCGCCGTCAAGCTGAAGTCCCTGCTCGACGGAGCCACTGGCGCTGTAGGCGTCGGCCGCACCGCTGCAGGGCGGCCGACGCCTGGCCTCCGGCGCATCCGGTAGATACGGTCTCTTATACACAGATGACGCTGCCCACGCCTGAGGTCGAGAAGCTCTCG
>NZ_JBHWBP010000406.1:0-6469 GCF_042735575.1 Streptomyces sp. NPDC059564
CGCCACCGACGTCGACGTGGTGGAGGCGCACGGTACGGGGACCCGGCTCGGCGACCCGATCGAGGCGCAGGCGCTGCTGGCCACGTACGGCCAGGGGCGTACGGAGGACCGGCCTCTGTGGCTCGGCTCGCTGAAGTCGAACATCGGCCACACCCAGGCCGCCGCGGGCATCGCGGGCGTGCTGAAGATGGTGCTGGCCCTCCAGCACGGCGTCCTGCCCAAGACCCTGCACGCCGGTACGCCCTCCCCGCACATCGACTGGGCCGGCGGCCGGGTACGGCTGCTCGGCGAGGCCGCCGACTGGCCCGAGACCGGCCGCCCGCGCCGCTCCGGCGTCTCCTCGTTCGGCATCAGCGGCACCAACGCGCACGCCATCATCGAAGAGGCCCCGCGCGACCCCGAGCCCGCAGCCGCAGGCGGTAGCGCCGAGGCCCAGGCCCAGGACGCGGCCGCCGCGGAAGCCGTCACCGGCGCGAGCGCCGTGCCGTGGCTGCTGTCGGCCCACACCGCCGAGGCGCTCGCCGCGCAGGCCCGCGCCCTCCTCGCGCACACCGAGGCCCACCCCGGCGCACGCCCCGCCGACATCGGCCACTCGCTCGCCACCACCCGCGCGGCGTTCGAGCACCGCGCCGCCGTCGTCGGCACCACCGAAGCGGAACTCACCGAAGGCCTGCGGGCGCTGGCCGACGGCGGCTCGACGCCCCGCACCGTCCAGGGCGCCGCCGCCGACGGCCGCCGCGTCGTGTTCGTCTTCCCCGGCCAGGGCTCCCAGTGGGCCGGCATGGCCGTCGAACTCCTCGACGGCTCCGCCGTCTTCCGCGAGCGGCTGCGCGCCTGCGGCGAGGCCCTGGCCCCGTACGTCGACTGGTCCCTGGAGGACGTACTGCGCGGGGCACCCGGCGCGCCCGCCCTCGACAGCGCCGACGACGTCGTCCAGCCCGCCCTGTGGGCCGTCATGGTCTCGCTCGCCGAACTGTGGCGCTCCTTCGGCGTCGAGCCCGCGGCCGTCATCGGCCACTCCCAGGGCGAGATCGCCGCCGCCGCCGTCTGTGGCGCCCTCGGCCTCGACGACGCGGCCCGTGTCGTCGCCCTCCGCAGCCGACTCCTGAGCAGGCTCGCGGGACTCGGCGGCATGGTGTCCGTGCCCGAGCCCCTCGCCGACGTCACCCGGCGCCTGGAACAGTGGGGCGCCCGGCTCGGCATCGCCGCCGTCAACGGACCCCGCTCCGTCGTCGTCTCCGGCGACGCGGACGCCCTCGACGAACTGCTCGCCACCTGCACCGCCGACGGAGTCCGGGCCCGGCGGGTCCCCGTCGACTACGCCTCGCACTCCGCCCACGTGGAGATCATCGAGAGCGAACTCGCCGAAGCCCTCGCCGGCATCACCCCCCGGACCCCGCAGGTGCCCTTCTGCTCCACCGTCACCGGCGAGACCGTCGACTCCGCCGACCTCGACGCCGCCTACTGGTACACCAACCTCCGCACCACCGTGCGGTTCGAGCCCGCCGTCCGCCGGCTGATGGAGGACGGCCACCAGGTCTTCATCGAGTGCAGCCCGCACCCGGTGCTCGCCATCGGCCTCCAGGAGACCGCGGAGGCGGCCGGCACCACCGCCGACGTCGTGCCCTCGCTGCGCCGCGGCGACGGCGGCTCGGCCCGCTTCCTGACCTCCCTCGCGGACGCCTACGTCCGCGGCGTCCCCACCGACTGGCCGGCCGCCTTCGCCGGGCTGCGCCCCCGGACCGTCGCCCTGCCCACCTACGCCTTCCAGCGGCGCCGGTTCTGGCTCGACGCCGCCACCCCGGCCGCGCAGGCCACCGCCGCACACGGCGATGAGGAGGCCCGCTTCTGGGCGGCCGTCGAGAACTCCGACGTAGCGGCCCTGACCAGCTCCCTGGACCTGGCCCCCGACGCCTCCCTCGACAGCATGGTCACCCGGCTCGCCCACTGGCGGCGCCGCTCCACCGAGACCGCGCTCATCGACAGCTGGCGCTACCGCGTCACCTGGACGCCGACGGCCACCCAGACCCAGCGCGGCAGCCGGTCCCCGCTGACCGGCACCTGGCTCCTCGTCACCACCGCCGCCCACCACGACAGCGCCGACACCACCGCCGTGCACGACGCCCTCACCGCCCGCGGTGCCCGCGTCGAACGCGTCACCCTCGACCCGGCCACCGACAGCGACCGGCAGACCGTCGCCCGGCTCCTCACCGACCGGCTGAGCGCGGCGGAGCTGGAGACCGACCAGGTCAGCGGGGTCCTCTCGCTGCTCGCCGGCAGCCCCGAAGGCCCCGGCACCCCGCCCGGGCACCGGGTCCTGCCCGCCCTCGCCGCCACGCTCGCCCTCGTCCAGGCCCTCGGCGACACCGGCATCGGCGCCCCCCTCTGGTGCGCCACCTCCGGCGCCGTCGCCACCGGACCCGCCGACCCGCCGCGCCACCCCGAGCAGGCCCAGCTGTGGGGCCTCGGCCGGGTCGTCGGCGCGGAATCCCCCCAGCGCTGGGGCGGCCTCGTGGACCTGCCCGAAACCCTGGACGGGCGCGCCCTCGACCACCTCACCGCACTCCTCGCCGACGCCGGCGCCGAGGACGAGATCGCCGTACGCGCCACCGGAACCCTCGCCCGCCGCCTCGTACGCGCCGACACGCACACCACCGCCCCCACCCCCGACTACGCCCTGGCGCACCCGCACGGCACCGTCCTGATCACCGGTGGCACCGGCACCCTCGGCGCCCACGTCGCCCGGTGGCTCGCCCGGTCCGGGGCCGCGCACCTCGTCCTCACCAGCCGCAGCGGCCTCGCCGCCGAAGGCGCCGCCGAACTCCGCGCCGAACTCACCGCCCTCGGCAGCCGCACCACCATCACCGCCTGCGACGTCACCGACCGCGACGACCTCGCCCGGCTCCTGGACTCGCTGCCCGGCGAACACCCCCTCACCGGCGTCATCCACGCCGCGGGCGTCCTCGACGACGGCGTCATCGACGCCATGACCACCGAACGCCTCGAACACGTCCTGCGCCCCAAGGTCGACGCCGCACTCCACCTGCACGACCTCACCGCCGGGCACGACCTGGACTTCTTCGTCCTCTTCTCCTCCATCGCCGGCGTCGTCGGCAACGGCGGCCAGGGCGGCTACGCCGCGGGCAACGCCTTCCTCGACGCCCTCGCCCACCAGCGCCGCGCCCAGGGACTCCCTGCCACCGCCATCGCCTGGGGCTCCTGGGGCAGCGGCCGCATGATGGGAGACCACGCCGAAGCGCACCTCACCCGGCGCGGCATCCTCCCCATGCCCGCCGACCTCGGCATCGCGGCCCTGCGCCGGGCCATGGAACACCACGACACGGCCGTCACCCTCGCCGACATCGACTGGGACCGCTTCGTCCCCGCCTTCGCGCTCAGCGGCGACTACCCGCTGCTGCGCCGGCTCCCCGAAGCACAGCGCATCCTCGACACCGCCGGCACCCCCGCCCCCGCCACCGCGGGCGGCCCCGCGCTGGCCCAGCGGCTGGCCGGGCTCTCCGACGGCGAACAGCTCCGGGTCGTCGTCGAACTCGTCCGCACCCAGGCCGCCACCGTGCTCGGGCACGCCGGCGCCGACGCCATCCCGCCCCAACGGGCCTTCCGCGACACCGGGTTCGACTCCCTCACCGCCATCGAGCTGCGCAACCGGCTGGCCGGCGCCACCGGAATGCGCCTGCCCACCACCGTCGTCTTCGACTACCCCAACCCGACGGAACTCGCCGGATACCTCCACGCCCAGATATCGGGAAGCCCGCGGACCGCCCCCTCCGCCGCGCCGCTCGCCCGGCCCGCCGACGACGAACCGATCGCCATCGTCGCGATGAGCTGCCGCTTCCCGGGAGGGGTGACCTCCCCCGAAGAGCTGTGGCAGATCCTCGACGAGGGCAGGGACGTCCTCTCCGGATTCCCCGAGAACCGCGGCTGGCCGCTCGACTCCCTCTACCACCCCGACCCCGAACACCCCGGCACGACGTACGCGCGTGAAGGCGGCTTCCTCCACGAGGCGGGCGAGTTCGACGCCGGATTCTTCGGGATCTCCCCGCGCGAGGCCCTCGCCATGGACCCCCAGCAGCGGCTGCTGCTCGAAGTCACCTGGGAAGCCTTCGAACGCGCCGGCATCGACCCCGCCACCCTCAAGGGCACCCAGTCCGGAGTCTTCATCGGCTCCAACGGACAGGACTACGCGTCCGGCCTGCGCCAGGCCCCCGAAGGCGTCGAGGGCTACCTGCTCACCGGCCGGGCCGCCAGCGTCGTGTCCGGCCGCCTCGCCTACACCTTCGGCCTGGAAGGCCCGGCGCTGACCGTCGACACGGCCTGCTCGTCGTCCCTGGTCGCGCTCCACCTGGCCGTCCAGTCGCTGCGCCTGGGCGAATGCGAACTGGCCCTCGCGGGCGGCGTCACCGTCATGGCCGGCCCCGGCATCTTCGTCGAGTTCAGCCGCCAGCGCGGACTGGCCGCCGACGGCCGCTGCAAGGCGTTCGCCGCTTCGGCCGACGGCACCGGCTGGGGCGAAGGCACCGGCATGCTCCTCCTGGAACGCCTCTCCGACGCCCGCCGCAACGGCCACCGGGTACTGGCCGTCGTACGGGGCTCCGCGATCAACCAGGACGGCGCCTCGAACGGGCTGACCGCCCCGAACGGCCCCGCGCAGCAGCGGGTCATCCGCCAGGCCCTGGCCAACGCGGGCCTGTCCGCCACCGACGTCGACGTGGTGGAGGCGCACGGTACGGGGACCCGGCTCGGCGACCCGATCGAGGCGCAGGCGCTGCTGGCCACGTACGGCCAGGACCGGCCGGAGGACCGGCCGCTGCGGCTGGGCTCGCTGAAGTCGAACATCGGGCACACCCAGGCCGCCGCCGGTGTCGCGGGCGTCATGAAGATGGTGCTGGCCCTCCAGCACGGGGAACTCCCCAAGACCCTGCACGTGGACGCGCCGACCCCGCACGTCGACTGGACGACGGGATCGGTCGAGCTCCTCGCCGAGCCCGTGGCCTGGCCCGACGACCGCGAACACACCCGCCGGGGCGGTATCTCGGCCTTCGGCGTGAGCGGCACCAACGCCCACGTCATCGTCGAGCAGGCCCCCGCCGAGCCGGAGCTGGACGACGCCGACGCCGACGCCGCAGCCGGCCCGGCCGCACCGATGGCGGCCGTCCCCTGGCTCCTCTCCGCCAAGAACGCCACCGCACTGCGCGCCCAGGCCGACCGGCTGCGCTCCCACCTGGCCGACCACCCGGAGGCCGACCCCGCCGACATCGGTCTCTCGCTCGCCACGGGCCGGGCGGCCCTCCAGCGGCGCGCCGCCATCGTGGGCGCCGACCGCGACGAACTGCTCCGCGGGCTGGCGGCCCTCGCCGACGGACACCCCACCGGTGCCTCGTCCCACGTCATCACCGGCGGAACCGACGTCGGCAGCGGGAACGACGGTGCGCGGACCGCGTTCCTGTTCTCTGGTCAGGGGAGTCAGCGGCTGGGGATGGGGCGTGAACTGTACGCGGCCTTCCCGGTGTTCGCGGATGCGTTCGACGAGGTGTGTGCGCATGTGGACGGTCATCTGGAGCGTCCGTTGCGGGACGTCGTCTTCGGTGAGGACGCGGAACCGCTGAACCAGACCACCTACACGCAGCCGGCGTTGTTCGCGGTCGAGGTGGCGCTGTTCCGGCTCGTGGAGTCCTGGGGCGTGCGGCCGGAGTTCCTGGCGGGCCACTCGGTGGGCGAGTTCGCCGTCGCGCATGTCGCGGGTGTGCTCTCCCTCGAGGACGCGGCGCGGCTGGTGGCGGCGCGCGGCCGGCTGATGCAGGCACTTCCCGACGGGGGAGTGATGGTGGCGGTGCAGGCCTCGGAGGACGAGGTACGGGCGCTGCTGGCCGGGTACGAGGACCGTGCGGGCGTCGCCGCCGTCAACGGGCCCGCCTCCGTGGTGGTTTCGGGCTCCGAGGACGCGGTGGCGGCGGTGGTTGGCCGGCTGTCGGCTGACGGCCGCAAGACGAAGGCGCTCTCGGTCTCGCACGCCTTCCACTCCCCGCTAATGGACCCGATGCTGGCCGAGTTCCGGGCCGTCGTCGAGAGCGCTTCCTTCGAAGCCCCGCGCGTGCCGGTCGTCTCGACCCTCACGGGACGCCTCGTGTCGGCGGAGGAGTTCCGCTCCGCCGATTACTGGGTGCGCCACGTCCGCGAGGCGGTCCGCTTCGCGGACGCCGTCGCCTCCCTCGCCGGCGAGGGTGTGAGCACCTTCCTGGAGATCGGCCCGGGCGGCGTCCTGACCGCCATGGCCCAGGACTCCCTGGACGAGCACGCGGTCGCGGTTCCTCTCCTGCGTACGGACCGCGCCGAGGGCCTGGCGGTCACCACGGCCGTCGCCCAACTCCACGTCCACGGCACGTCCGTCGACTGGACCGCCGTCTTCGCCGGACACGGCGCCCGGCGCGTCGCCCTCCCCACGTACACC
>NZ_JBHWBP010000407.1:0-6467 GCF_042735575.1 Streptomyces sp. NPDC059564
ACCGCTAACCGTCGGCTTGGGGGCCTGTTCGAGACCCCGAAGCCGCCACCGGGCCAGCTGCCCGCCTTCGTCGACGTCACCGGGACCTTCGCAGCGACCCCGCCCCGCAACCTCCAGGTCGCCGTCGTCGACTACCGCAAGGACCGACCCGTACTGGTCGACGAGCACATCGGGGACGTCCGCGACTTCGACAACATGCAGAACGTCGTGCTCCTGGCCGAGGGGTTCGAGGGCACGCCGGCCGACCGGGCCATGTTCACCAAGGCCGTCAACGACGCCGTGGCCGATGTGTTCAGCGTGCGTCGGCACGAGCCGTACGGGGTGCTCAAGGGGCGGTTCAACGTCTTCAGCGTCTTCGAGGAGTCCTTCCAGCGCGGGGTCACCTGCAGCCACCAGCTCGTCGACAAGGCGGGAGGATCGCCACGGATCGGCCTGCTGATCCCGTACGAGGGCCGGGCCGCGGCGACCCGGCCGAACAACCGGCACGTCTACACCGTGGCGGAGCTCGTCCACCGCGTCGGGCTGCCGCCACGCGTCGACGTCCGGCCGGACCTCGTGGAGGTCTGGAAGCACCAGGGCCTGACCGGCTTCGACCCCGCCCGCGTGGACGCCGCACTGATCCGGACCTGGAAGGAACACCGGTCCCCGGGCATCCTCCAGACCCGCGACACCTTCTTCGGGGTGTGCGCCGGCAGCCGGCTCGCGGACCGGACCTCCGGCCGCGGCGTCGTGCACAAGCCGCCGCAGGACAACGTGAACGACCCGGCCGTGGTGGCCTTCATCAGCCGCCTGTACACGTTCTGGAACACCGGCCCGACCGGTCTGTTCGCACTCGACCCCCGGCGCCACCCCCCGGAGCTGAACGCGGGCGGCGTTCGGACGAATCCACTGAACTCCGTGCAGACGTACGCGAGCCGGCTGAGCTACGTCGGCCGGTTCTCCCGCACCACCTACAAGGTGGGTCCGGTATGGGCCCCGGACGACACGCGGTTCCGGCGCAGCCGGGGCCTGATCGCGCTCCTCGTCTGCGACTTCGTGGGCCGCGGCGTCACCCTCAACGCCAGCACCATGACCGTGCAGAACTTCGTCGGCAAGCAGCTGCTGCTGTTCGACTTCGACACGCGGCCCGGCCACGACCCCGCGGAGATGCGGCGGGTCGTCCCCGCCCCGGACCCCGCCAAGGTGGACACGGACGATCTCGTCGACACGCTCGCCCACGAGTTCGGGCACAACTTCAACCTGGGGGACGAGTACGAGGACTACGAGGGCGACGGTCCGGACTCCTCCGAAGACCTGGTGGCGGACAACATCTCACTGCTCGGTTTCCTCCGCCCGGCCACGGCCAGCGACCGGTCGCTCGACATCAACAAGGTCAAATGGCTGAACCTGCCGCGCATGAAGTACTCGGCGAGGCTCGTCCGGCCCAGCGAAGCCCTGCCCAACGGCACCGGCATCAGGGTGGGGATCGACCCGGCGGAGCTCGCCGACTGGCGCAAGGTCCAGGGCGGCGAGAACAAGGTCTGCCTGCGGCAGTTCCAGCCCACCCGGGAAGGCAAGCAGCTTCCGCTGGAGAAGCTGCCGACCAGCAGGTTCCTGGAGGACGTGAACATCCGGGCGGACATCACCGTCGAGGGCGGAGTGGGAATCCTGGTCCTGACGGGCGGCAGCCTCACCCCGCCCTTCCAGGTGTTCGACACCGGATCCGTGCTCTACGTCCCCCTCAAGGACGCCCGCGGCACTCCCCTCACCGCCGCCGACAGCCGGGTACTGGCCTTCCTGCGCCAGCACCCCGCCCCGCTGAACCGGAACCCCGACCGGAAATTCCCGAGCGGCGACGCCGACATCCCGAAGCCCATCACCGGACTCACCGCGCGTGAACTCCGCAGGACGCTGATCGGCGTCTACGAGGGCGCGCAGATGTGGGCCGGTGCCCACTACCGGCCCAGCGGGGCCTGCAAGATGCGGGCCAGCGGCGGAACCGGCGAGCGCGGCTCCTTCTGCTACGTCTGCATGTGGCTCCTGGTCAACCGCATCGACCCGGGCCAACACGCCTTCGTCAGCCGCATGTTCTACCCGGGACGGACCCGATGAGCGGACCCGGCACCTTCGAGACCGTCCTCGCCGAGATCGGCCTCGCACTGTTGCCCCTGAGCTCCGCGCTCGCCTCTCCGCAGCAGTGCAGCGGACTGCTGCGCGAGCTCGGCTGGGCCGTCGAGGACGTCCCGGAGCCCCTCCAGGGCCTGCGCACCGGCGTGGACGCCCTCTCCGAGACCCTGCGCGCCCTGCTGGACGGCGGCTTCTCCGCCGATGACGTACCGCGCGTACTCGGGGCCCTCCAGGCACTGGTGAACGGCATCAGGGCGGTCAGCACGGCCCCGGACTCGGCGATCCCCGAGCACCTGCGCGCCGACGGCTTCCGCGAGCACTTCCCCAAACAGCTCATCGACCACCTCGTCGTCAGCCACCTCCAGCGCAACCGCCCGGCCCTCGGATTCGCCCTGCGCACCCTCGGCGTCGTCAAGGCCCGCCACGTGGCCCCCGCCGGGAACCGCCCGGCCCACCGGCACGTCTCCCTGGACCTCACGGACCTGCCGCGGGCCCTCACCGACCCCGCCGCCGTCCTGAAGGACGCCTACGGCTGGGGGGAGCCCGGATTCTCCTACTCCGCACTCGCCGCCCAGATCGACAACCTGCTGCACGCACTCGGCGCCTACACCACCCGAGGCCCCGCCGAGGACTGGACCGCCCAGTCCGTCCGGAACACGCCCCAGGAGCCCGGGGAGGCGCCGGTCCCCGTACTGCGGGCCGTGCTCCTGGAACAGCCCGACGGCGACGGCGACGAGGCAGTCTGCGCGGCCGAGGTCCGGATGCTGGAGCTGCCCCCGGGGTCCGGCCAGCCCGGTGGTCTGGCCCTGCTGCCCGCCTTCGCGGGCCGGCTCGGCGTGCAGGTACCGCTCGGTCCCGGCCTGACCCTGACCGTCCGCAGCGAGCTCGACCTGCAAGGCGGCGTGGGGCTGCGGATCCGGCCGGGCCGGCCCATCGAGACCGTGGTCGGCTTCGAGGCCGGGGACGGGACCCCCGTGCACCTCGAAGGGGCCGTCGAGGCGGTCGTCGAACGGACCCGGGCCGACGGCACCCCCGTCGTCCTCGTCGGATCCGCCGACGGCACCCGGCTGCAGTTCCGCAGCCTCGCGGGCGGCGGCGGGGTACGGCTGTCCGGCGAAGGCGCCGACATCTACACCGAGTTCCAGGTGCAAGGCCTCGAATTCGTCCTCAAACCGGGCGACGCCGACGGGTTCATCGCCGCCGTACTGCCCCGAGACGGCTTCACCCTCGGCGCGGACCTCGCGGTCGCGATCTCCCACCGGGACGGCTTCGCGTTCCGCGGCAGCTCCCACCTGGAGATCCGCATCCCGACCCATCTGGAACTCGGGCCGGTCGAGATCCGGGCCCTCACCGTCTCCGCGGCACCCTCCGGCGACGGGCTGCCGGTCTCCCTCGGCGCGACCTTCCGGGCCGCCCTCGGGCCCGTCACGGCCGTGGTCGAGGAGATCGGCCTCACCGCGCGGCTCGCGATCCGCCCCGACAACGACGGCAACCTCGGCCCCGTCGACGTGTCCCTCGGCTTCAAGCCGCCCAAGGGCGCCGGCCTGGCCGTGGACGCCGGGATCGTCAGCGGCGGCGGATACCTGTACTTCGACCCGGACCACGGGGAGTACGCGGGCGCCCTCGAACTCGACTTCGCCGGGATCGTGGCCCTCAAGGCCATCGGGCTGATCAGCACCCGGATGCCGGACGGCAGCCGCGGATTCTCCCTGCTGATCGTCATCGCGGCCGAGTTCGGCGGCGGCGGGATCCAGCTCGGCTTCGGCTTCTCCCTGCTCGCGGTCGGCGGACTGGTCGGCCTGAACCGCGGTATGGACCTGGACGCGCTGGGCGACGGCGTGCGCTCGGGAGCCATCGAGTCGGTGATGTTCCCGAAGGACGTGGTCGCCAACGCCCCCCGGATCCTCAGCGACCTGCGCGCCTTCTTCCCGCCGGAGGACGGCACCTTCCTCGTCGGGCCGATGGCGAAGATCGGCTGGGGCACCCCCGCCCTGCTCCGGATCTCCCTCGGACTGATCATCGAGATCCCGCCCGGCAACATCGCCGTCCTCGGGGTGCTCAGCTGCGTACTGCCCACCGAGCAACTGCCCCTGGTCGTCATCCAGGTCCAGTTCCTCGGCGCCCTGGAGGTCGACAAGTCCCGGCTGTGGTTCGTCGCGCGCCTCTTCGACTCGCGCATCCTGACCATGACCATCAACGGCGGGATGGGCCTGTTCATCTCCTGGGGCGACAGCCCCGAGTTCGTCCTGACCGTCGGCGGTTTCCACCCCTCCTTCCGGCCGCCCGCCCTGCCCTTCGACGTCCCCGACCGGATCTCGGTGGACATCCTCAACCAGCCAGGCCGCCTGCTCCGCGTCTCCGGCTACCTCGCCGTCACCAGCAACACCGTCCAGTTCGGCGCCAAGGCGGAACTCCGCCTGGGCTTCGATGACTTCGGCATCGAGGGCGAGCTGAGCTTCGACGCGCTGTTCCAGTTCTCGCCCTTCGCCTTCGTCATCCAGATCTCCGCCCACATCTCCCTCAAGGCCTTCGGCGTCGGCCTCTTCGGCATCGACCTCGACTTCGTGCTGGAGGGCACCTCGCCCTGGCGCGCCCACGGACGCGGCTCCATCTCCCTGCTGTTCTTCGAGATCTCCGCCGACTTCGACATCGAATGGGGGGAGGCCCAGCAGACGACGCTGCCTCCCGTCGAGGTGCTCGCCCTGCTGGAGAACGAGGTCAAGAAGACCGAGGGCTGGACCACCCGGCTGCCCTCCGGTGGCACCCGCACCCTGGTCACCCTCCGGGACCTCTCCGCCGCCGACGGTCTGGTCCTGCACCCGCTCGGGACCCTGTTCATCGCGCAGCGGGTGGTCCCGCTCGACGTGCGCATCGACCGGATCGGCGCCCAGCACGCCTCCGACGGGCAGCGGTTCCGCATCGAACCGGGAGAGCGCAGCGGCTTCGTCAAGCTCTCGGACACGGCCGAGAAGTTCGCGATGGCCCAGTTCCAGGACATGGCCGACGACGTGAAACTGTCCAGGCCCGCCTACGAGGAACAGGACGCGGGGGTCGAACTCGCCGCGGACGAAGGGGCGCTGTCGGCGCCCCGCGTCGTACGGCGCAGCGCCCGGTACGAGCAGATCGTCGTCGACCGCAAAGCCCGGCAGGTCGTCCGGCCCCTGCGGGACGGGACCGGCCCGGCCGGCCCGCCGACGGGCGGCAGGAAACTCGTCAGCGTCAGCCCCGCCGTGTTCGGCCGGCTGCTGAAGGGCAACAGCACCAGCCGCTCACCGCTCGCCCGCACCGACGCGCAGCGCCGCCGACCCGTCCCCGAGCAGGACACCGCCCGGGCCACGGGACAGCAGTACGTGGTGGCGTACACCCGTAACAACGCGCAGGCGTTCCCGCCGCAGAGCCCCGGCACCCCGCTGCCGCCCGCCGCGTCCTTCCGCAGCCCCACCGCGGCGGCCGACGCCCTTGCCCAATGGCTGACCGTGGACCAGCGCCTGGCCGGGAAGCTGCACGTCATCCCCGTCTCGGACGCGCAGGGCCGGCCGCACACCCCCGGCACCTGGACGGCCGCGGCCACGCCCGCGCCCGCAGCGGTGACGGACACGGACCCCGTCCTGCTGACCGGTGGCGCGGTCCTGCTCGCCGGGGGCTGCGACGGCGCCGGTACCCCGGTGGCCACCGTGGGCCTGTTCGACCCGGTGAACACCGGCTGGTCCGCGGCCCCACCGCTGGCCGCCGCCCGCCGCGGCCACAGCACCACCCGGCTGGGCGACGGCAGGGTCCTCGTGACGGGCGGTACGGGCACCACCGGCGCGGTGCTCGCCTCGGCGGAGCTCTACGACCCGGCCACAGGAACCTGGCGGAACACCAAGGAGGCACCGCTGAGCGGACGTTCGGGGCACGCGGCCCTCGCCCTCCCGGGCGGCGGGCTGCTGGTCACGGGCGGCACCCGGGACGGCCGCAGCCTGGCCTCGGCCGAGCGGTACGACCCGGCCGGGGACCGCTGGCAGGCGGCGGCGCCGATGAGCGGGGCGCGGTCCGGACACCGCATCGTGCCGCTGCCCCGGGGCGGGGTGCTCGTCGTCGGCGGGGCCCTGGCCACCGGGGCGGGCCAGGTGCCGCTGGCCTACTGCGAGCGGTACGACCCGGACACCGACCTGTGGACCCCCGCCGCGAGCCTGCGCACCCCGCGCGCCGGGCACCAGGCGACCGTCCTCGCCGACGGCCGGATCCTGGTCACCGGCGGGGATCCCGTCCTGCTGCCCGAAGGCGGCGCGGTCGGCGGGCAGAGCCTGGCGGACGCCGAGATCTACGACCCGGCCTTGGACGTGTGGGCGCCCGTGGCGGACATGCCGGCGGGCCGCGGC
>NZ_JBHWBP010000408.1:0-6413 GCF_042735575.1 Streptomyces sp. NPDC059564
TTCTTTTTTTTATTTTTTTTTTGTTTTGTGGGGGGGGGAATTCACACCCCCCAATCACCGCCTCCACTCACCCACACCAGGGAGACACCCGCGTGCCCGACACCGAATACCTGAGTACTTACCTGTCCGAACTCCCGCCCACCCCACGGAACATCACCTCTGCGGCCGTAGCCCTCGCCGGGCTCGACGCCCTGGGATGGGCCCCGCTGCGGGGCTACCCGGGATCTGATGTGAACTGGCCTGTGGCCTGCATGCTGTGCGGCTGACAGGGACTGCGCTTCAACTCCCACCTGCGGCGCGCGCTACCGCCGGGCCGGCATGCCGGGTGCATCCCGCGGTCCGAGTTCCCACTCCTACTGGACAGACTCGCCTCGACCGCCTCCGGCTCGTGCACTTGCCGGGTCCGGCACGCCATCACCGCGCAAGAGTTCTTCGAAGCCGCGCACCGGCTACTGCTCGCCCACAACGACGGCGAGCGCGATGCAGCCCTCACCCTCGCCGGACAGCTGCTCGGCCCCTGCCCCGCCACAGCCCGGCGCGGCCGGGCGGCACTCACCGCGTTCCCCCGCCCCTGATCCCGAAGACCGAAGGAGTTCAGATGGCCCCGTTCAAGACGGGCGACCGCGTCAGCGTCCTGCACCTGTCCACCTCGCGCGGCCCCTGCGCCGCATACAACCGCTACGTCCTCGAGGTCGAGCCTCACGACACGTACGGGCAGCGCGTGTGGATCGGCATGCCCGACGACTGCCCGGGCGGCCCGATTCACGACGTCATCGCATACCCCGACGTCATTGAGCACATGGAGCACGACCTGCTCGGCACCCAGGCTCCCTTTGAGCTGGAGTTCAATCTTGACTGGCACGTCGAGATGTCGACCCCGGACGCCTCCCGGCCGTCCTGGCCCGACGGGCGCCACGGTGCCCGCATCAACGTGCCGCTGACCAGACACGAGCGGCAAGGGCACGCCGCCAAGGCGGCCCTCTACACGAAGGAACTGCTCATCTGCGACGCGACGGCGTTCACCAGGTGGCTGACGAGAGTCGCCGCGAACGCGGCCTCGCAGGCGCGCCGGTGAGCCCCGCCGGCCGGAGTGCGGCCGCAGCATCGGGAGCGTGGCGGGCCAGTTTCCGCGTTCCGGACACCGCCCTGGAGTGGCGCAGCATCGTGCCCGCCCCACGCATGGGGGCTCGCGGCTGGGCTCGGAGCGCGGCAGCCACACCACACAATGCACAAAGCGCCACTTCCGTCGGGTCGGCATGGGATCACGCCCAGCTGTACGAGCTCACGTACACACCTCCCCTGCGCTCCTTGGAGCGGGCGGTGGCGTGGGCGGCGCTGCGCGACGTCGGCGCAGTCACGCCGTTCCGGGGCTGGGTGCCGAGTTCCGAGCTCCGGCGCGAGCCCCGAAACAAGTCGTGGAGGGCGCGGCTGGCTGATGCGCACGTGGAGTTGCACGAGCGCCTCATCGGCTACGGCGATGGACTCGCGGAGATCATGCGCAGCCTGGACGGCTCGCCGCAGGGGTGGGGTGTCGAGGCGTACCGCGACAGTTCCGGTGCGGTCAACTGGGTGGCCATGCAGGGCGATATCCACAAGGCCGGAATGTCGATGCTGAGGCAGACCCCGTACGGCCTGGTGTGGGTCGACGAGGGCTGACCTATTCCGGATGCGATTTCCGGGAGGCTTGCCCCTCCCCTCACAAATAGTAGAATTTAGATATGAGTTGGAGGGGAGGACCTCAAACTCCCGACCCGCTCCGCCTTCCCGGCGGGGCGGGTCGCCCCGTTTCAGCACCCCCTCACCAAGGAGAATCCGTGTCCCTGCAACTGGACCTCTTCGCGAACGCCGAGCCCGAGCCCACGCCCACCCCTCAGACCTTCGCCGCCAAGCCGCCCCGACGCGCACACTCCTCGCCCGCCGCAACCGCCCCGCCGCGCCGCCGCTCCAGGCCGAGCGCCGGCCGAGGTCCGCGGGGACGCACGATCTCCACTCGAAGGCCTTCGCCCTGGGCGAGGCCGTCACCGGGGCCTGGAACCGTGCGCACGGCGGCCCGGACATCGCTGTTCCGATCGGACTCGTGGCCGCGCTCACTCTCGTGCGACAGAAGGACAGCGGAGGCCCCGACCTCAAGGCACAGATCCTCACCCTGGAAGGTGACGAGCTGGTCGAGCTGTACCGGCAGATCTGGGCGAAGCACTGGGTGCACCGGCCCGACCTCATCGAGCGGGCCCGCATCCTCCACGAGTGGCTCAACAACGGCAGGAAGGCCGACGAGCACCGGGTCTACGCCGTCCGGGCCGTCACACAGGCCGCATTGAAGGGCGGCATCCTCGACCTGACCGGGCACTCCGACCCGTACGAGCGAACCCACACCGACACGCTGTCTCACGTGATGATGTTGTTGCGCAGCAACAGTGCACAGCAGGGCCTGGGCGAGTATCACACGCCTCCGTCGGTAGCCGACGCGATGGCTGAGGCCACCGTGGCGGTGTCGATGAAGGCGAAGAAGCCCGAGGTAGGCCAGCACATCCACGACCCGGCTGGCGGGAGCGGCGGACTCCTGCGCGCGGCAGCTCAGCGGCTTCGACGCCTCGGCTTCGACCCGGCGGACTTCCAGTGGTCGATGGTCGATGTGGACCAGATCGCCGCCGCCTGCGGGGCGGTCAACATGATCGTCTGGGGTATGGGGATGCGGGTGACGGTGGCCTGCGACGACGCCCTGTCCAACCCGCGCGCCATCGAGGACGCCCAGGCGCAGGCCCGCGCCGCAATAGCCCACCGTGACGAGATGCTGGGCAAGGCCCGCGTCCTCGCCGGGATCCGGGCCACACAGCAGCTCCTGAACAAGGCCGTAGCCGCATGAAGGCGATCAGCTTCGGGGGCGGGGTCCAGAGCATGGGGTTGATGGTCCTGGCGGCCCAGCGCGAGATCCCTCACCGCACGTTCCTGTTCGCCAACGTCGGCGCGGACAGTGAGGATCCGCGCACTCTCGACTATGTGGAGCGGGTGGCCGCGCCGTACGCCCAGCCGAACGGCCTCGACCTGCACGTGCTGGACCGCATCACACGCTCCGGCCGGCGCGAAACGCTCTGGGGGCGGCTGATGCGGCCGGGCTCGCGGTCCCTGCCGATTCCCGTGCGGATGTCGAACGGGGCTCCGGGAACTCGCTCTTGCACCCGCGACTTCAAGATCGCGGTTACGGGCCGATGGCTGCGCGAGCTCGGCGCCAGGCCGGGCACGCCCGCCGAGGTGGGGATCGGGATCTCCCTGGACGAGATCATGCGCGCGTCAAACCGGCACGTCGAGCCGCACGAGCGGATCTCCTACCCGCTGCTGGACCTACGAATGCGGCGGGCGGACTGCCCGTCCGTCATCGCGGACGAAGGGCTGGAACTGCCCTCGAAGTCGGCGTGCTGGTTCTGTCCCCTGAAGTCGCGGGCGGGTTGGGCCGAGCTGCTGCGGGACCGGCCAGTGCTCTTCGAGCGTGCCTGTGAGCTGGAGGAGACGCTGACCGCCCCGCGCGCGGCGCTGGACCGCGATCCGGTGTACCTGACCCGGTCGGGCCGACCGCTGGCGGAGGCGGTGACAGCTGCACAGGACGAGCTGCCATTCGATGTCGGCTGCGATTCCGGGTGGTGCATGACCTAGCCACCCCCCTCTGGCCTGCGGTGATGTGTTTGACACCCCCCTCATGCATAGTAGAATTTAGATATAAGCCGAAGGGGAAAAGCCACCAGCCGCAACGAGAGGAGCCCACAGTGACCGACCTGGAGATCGCGGTGCGCATCGACCTCAACGGCAACGTCCGCGAGCTCGACATCGGCACCGTCCGCAGCCAGCAGATCCGGATCATCGGCCGGGCCCTCCTCGACAACATCCAGGCCGTCGACTTCATCCGGCAGCCCACCGGCCCCGACATCGTGATCATTGCCGCGCCCACCGCGCCTGGCAGGCCCCCAACCTCCACGCCGCCCGCGCCGTCCACGAACTCGCCGCACTGCTGCCGCACTTGATCCAAGGCGAAGTTGTCTTCGTCGGCTACAGCGCCGCCGGAGACCTCACCGGCCTGCCCGCAGACGCGGCAGACGTGATCCGCGCCGCCTGCCAGGCCTCCTGACCACCGCACAACACCTCTTGGAGACACGGAACATGAGCACCGACACCGCAGCCCGCCTGTCCCTGATCGACTTGTTCCTCCTGGGCGACCTGATAGCCGAACGCCTCGGCGCCCCCTGGACGAAGGCCGACGACTCCGGCGACGCGCAGTCCGTCGAGTTCCACCACACCGCCGGGCACAGCATCGGCATCCGCCGCCTGTGGGACGGGATCGGCGCACAGGCCTACCTCACCGTCCCCAACGCGCCCAGGTACAACGCCGGTGTCGTCTTCAGCGACTCCGAGGGCGCCAGCGACACCCTCATCAACGCCATCGAGCAGCGTCTGCTGCCCGCTCTCGATGGACACCGCCCCAAGCTCGGCGGCAAGCCCGCCGAGCAGCAGGAGCCCGCCGAAGCCCAGCCGCCCGCTGGCGAGCCCACCACCGAGCAGCCCGGCCCTCCCCCCGCCGAGACCACCGAGCCGGCCGCGCCTGCGCCTGCGTTTGCACCGAAGAAGGCCCCCACCAAGCCGAAGACCGCTGCCCTGCGGGCGACGAAGACAGCCTCACCGGCCCGCTCGGCCACTCCGGCCAAGCGCACAACCGCCCGAAGGCCCAAGACGGCCGCCGCCACCGCCTGACCAAAAGCCTCCACCGGTGCGGGCGGACCCGCCGCCCGCACCCCCTGAACAGCTAAGGACAGCAGCCATGACCGCCACCGCAATCGAATCCACCACCACCGCCCAGGCAACCACGGTCGCCTTCGAAGGCCGCTTCATCTGGGCCGACCCGCGTGAACTGGTGGTCGACGCTTTCAACCACCGCAAGACCCGCGGCGACGACGACAACGGCACCGAACCCGACGCCTCCCTGATCGAGTCCGTCATCGAGTTCGGGGTCAACACCCCGCTCCTGCTGCGCCCGCAGACCGGAGCCCAGGACGGCCTGCTCGGCGTCGTCTTCGGTCAGCGCCGCATGAAGGCCGCCGCGATCGCCGCCGAGCGCGCCATCGCCGCCGGCCAGCCCATCCGCCTGGTCCCGGCCATTGTCCGCGACGACCTGCGAGACGTGGACGACGAAGCCTTGTCCCTCTCCGTCGTGGAGAACGTCCACCGCCGACAGGCCACATCCCTCGACGTACTGGATGCCGCCGAGCAGCTGGCCCTGATGCCGGTCGGCAAGATGCGCAAGGAGCGCGCCGCCAGGGCACTCGGCATCAAGCCCGAGGAGGTCGCCGCCGCACCGCAGGCTGCCAAGCTCAGCACCCGCGCCCTGCGGGAGGCGAACGCCGCCGCCTTCGACCTCGTGGACATGGCCGACTACCACTCGGTCGAGAACCTCGGCGGAGCCCTCACCACCCTCAAGCACGCCAAGAAGAAGGACACGGAGGCAGGTGACTCCTCACGCGGCCACTGGGCACACGCCCTCGCCGAGCTGCGCCAGAAGCAGAAGGACGAGGAAGAGCGGGCCCGGATCCTCGAGGAGCTGAAGACCAGCGGTGTCACAGTGGTCGCCTGGAATGCCCACCGCGAGCACGGCAACTCGCGCAGTCTCACCGACCTCGTCAGCGACATCGGCAATGCCATGACGGCCGAGCTGCACCAGGAGTGCCCCGGTCACGCGGCCGCTCTGATCCCAGGCGACACCGCGGTGGAGTGGCTGTGCACAGACTGGAAGCGGTACGACCACGAACTCACCGACTCCGAGTCCGCCGCGGCGAAGGTCCCCAAGTCGACGCCGGAAATGCTGGAAGCCGTCCGCAAAGTCCGGCGCTACAACAAGGCGTGGAGGACTGCACGCGAGGTGCGCCGCGATTACATCAGCCAGCTGTGTGCGGCCGGCGGCGAGGCCAACGACGCGACGTGGGTACTGATTCTTTCCACCATCACCGGCACCTCTGATCACTACGGCCGGGCGGCCACCCGCCCAAAGACGGACCTGATCAGCTCCTTCCTCGGCATGAAGGACCCCAACGGAGACCTCGACCACTGGCACCGCGTGCCCAACCCGTACGGACCGGTGATCGCCACCACCGCGAAGACGCGACGCTGGCGCCTGCTGCTGGCCCAGGTCGCGGCCATGTTCGAGAGCGAGGTCATGCACGACGGCGCGTGGCGCAACGTCGAGCCGCACACGGTGACCTGGCTGTCGTACCTCAAGGAGCAGGGCTACAAGCTGAGCGAGGTCGAGGCCGAGATCCTGGCGGAGGGCATCAAGAAGTACAGGCCCAAGAAGAAGTCGGCCTGATCGCTCCACTATCCGGCCGCGGTCCCCCACAGGGGACCCGCGCCCCGCGCGTCACCACCCACCATCCAGT